>CAVEND010000060.1:0-6640 GCA_963616865.1 Faecalibacterium prausnitzii
TCGAACCCTTGACGGCCGTCGCCATCGGCGTTTTCTGCTTTGGCGAGACCCTCTCAGCGCGCCTCTGCATCGGCCTCGTGCTCGTCCTCGCCGCCGTCGTCTCCGTCCTGGCAAAGAAATCGCCCGCATCGCCGAGTTCGCCGTGATGTTTTGCCGACGCCGCGCACTTTCCCACTTTTCCACTTTTCCACTTTCAACGCAAAGGTCGCAAAGGGCTTGACGCAAAGGGCGCGAAGTTTTTGGTATAATAGAACCCATGTTGGAGGTTCGGAACATCTCATTCGCGTTCGGGAGGAAACCCATCCTCCGGGATGTCTCGTTCGTCGTCTCGCCGGGCGAGATCGTCAGCGTCGTCGGGCCGAACGGCGCGGGCAAGACGACGCTCCTCAAAGTCCTCTCGACCGTCCTCTTCCCGCGTCAGGGCCATCTCCTCCTGGACGGGCTCGACTCGGCCGCGCGCCCGCTCGACTACCGCCGCCACATCGGCTACCTCCCCGAAGACCCGCGCCTCGACGAGGACATGACCGTCAAGGAATACCTCATCTACCGCGCCCTCCTGAAGGGCGAAATGCGCAAGAAAGTGCGCCGCCGCGTGACGGAGGCGGCGGAGCTTTGCCGCGTCACGCCGTTCCTGCGGACGCTCATCCGCTCTCTCTCGCACGGGCAGAAGCGGCGCGTCGCCCTCGCCGACGCGATCCTCCTGCGCCCGCGCGTCCTCTTGCTCGACGACTTCCTCGCGGGCCTCGACGCCGACATGCGCCACCTCTCGGCGACGATCCTCTCGGAGGCGGCCGCCTTCTCGTCCGTCCTCGTGACGGGGCACGAGCTCGCCGATTTCGCCGCGTGGTCGACGCGCTTCCTCGTCCTGCGCGACGGCGCCCTCGCGTCGGTCTGCTCGGGGGCCGGCTCGTCGCGTGACGACGTTCTCGCGCGTCTCCGCGCCTCGTGGGAGGAGGCCGCGTCATGAGCGCCGTCTCGCTCGTCTTCTCGCGGACGCGCTTCCGCGCCCACGGCCTTTTCTCGACCGTCCTCCTCAACATCCTCTACCTCGCCGCGAGCGGCATCCTCTTCGCCCTCTTCCTCTCGTCCGCCGAGGGCTCGACCGAAACAGTCCCCGTCCTCTGGGCGCTCGCCGCCGCGCTTCCCCTGCCGTTCCTCGCCGCGCTCCTCGCGGCGGACGTCTGGAGCCGCGAGCGTCGCGACGGGCGGCTCGACCTCCTTTTCTCCATCGCCGTCCCCGAGCGGGATTTCGTCGTCGGCAAGGCGCTCGGCGTTTTCTCGATGCTCTTCTTCGCATCGATCCTCTCCTTTATCTCGACCTATCTCGCGCTCTTTTTCCTCGCGCCCTCGGCGCTTGCGGGCGTTCGCCTCACCGCGTTCCTCCCCGGCTTTCTGATCCTCTTCATGATCGCGGCCGCCTTGGCCGCCGCCGCGTGCGCGTTGAGCGCCTTGTGCCGCAAACCCGCCGCGGCCGCCGCGCTCTCCCTCGTCGCCCTCGCGGGTCTTCCGACCGCCCTGTGGTTCGCCGGGCGGTTCTGGTTCGCACGCGAAAGCCTCGCTTTTGGCGAACACCCTTTTGTCGCGCTCGTCTCGGACTTCGCGGGAGGGACGCTCTCCTCCGCTCCCCTTGTCGCGCTCGCCGCCTCGGTGGTCTTCTTCCTCTTCGCGACCACCCTCCGCGTCGCGTCGTTCCGCCTGAAGGGGCGCGGCTTTTTCAAGGCGCGGCTCGCCAACTCTCTCGCCATCCTTCTCGCGCTCGTCATCGCCGTGGGGGTGTCGCTTCTCGCGTTCCGCTTCGATGTCGTTTTTGACATTCCGTTTGAAACACCCCTTGTCCTCTCGCCCAACCACGGCCTCCTCGACGCCTCCGGGCGCGTGACCGTGACGGCGTTCCTGCCGCGCAACGCCAAATCGTTCCGCCCGACGGCGCAGCTTATGCGGACGCTCAAGAAGAAGACGGACGCGCTCACGTCGCTGGAACTTTCCCTCAAATACGTCGATCCGCGCTGGGATCTCGGAGCCGCCGAACGCCTCGTGCGCGAGGGCTTCGCGGAAAACACCGTCATCTTCGAGAAGTCCAACCGCTCCATCGCGCTTGACCTCGCGCAGCCCCTCACGGAGCGGGCGTTCCTTTCCGCGTTGCGCCACGTGGCGCAGCCGCCCCTGCGGCGCGACATCTACTGGCTCCAAGGCCACCACGAGCGGTCGGTCGACGACTACTCCCCGTGGGGGTTGAGCGACATCGCCCGCCGCCTCGCCCGCCAAGGCTACCGCAACAAGCCGCTCGCGCTCGTCGCCGACGCGGCCATCCCCGCCGACGCCGCCCTGCTCGCCGTCGCGGGGGCGCGTGAGAATTTCTCGCGTGCGGAACTCGCGCGTCTCCACGGTTATCTGCGAAGCGGCGGCCGCCTCCTCGTCCTCGTCGATCCCGCGTCGGACGGCGTGTTGGATGCGTTCCTCTCCGCGTGGGGCGTGAAGACGGTTGTCGCGCCCCTCCGCGACGTCTCGACGCTTTCCGGGACGGATGTCATCGTCTCCACCTTCTCCTCGCACGAGATCGTCGCGCCGTTCCGAGGCGCACGTCTCATCCTCGAAAAGCCCGCCTCCTTCGCCCCCTCGGCCGTCGTCTCGTCGTCGCCGGGGGACGTCCGCCTCGCCTACGAGCCTCTCGCGACCGTCGGCGACGCGACGCTGGCCGTCGCCGTCGAGCGTGGCGGCGCGGCGGGCGACGACCTCGCCGTGCGCCCCACGCGCCTCGTCGTCGTGGGCGACGACTCGTTCGTCGCGAACGGAGCCCTCGCCGCGCGTGGCCACGCGAACGGCGACTTCCTCCTCAACGCCGTCGCCTTTCTCGCGGGGTCGGAGTCGATGGAAGGGGGCGACGACCCGCTCTCGCTGCTCGTCTCCGGGCTTGACCGCGACGGACGGCGCACGTTCTTCATCGTCCTCGGCTTTGTCGTTCCCTTGGCGTGGGGCGCCCTCTTCGCCCTCGCGCCTTTGAGAAGGAGGATGAAGGCATGATCCGCGTGAAGACTTTTCTCCTTCTCCTCTCCGGGGCGTTGGCCGCGCTTCTCCTCAACGTCCTCGCCTTTTCCCACAAGTCCCCGCGCCTCGCCGCGTCGTCCACGCTGATCGAGGCGGACTTCGCGCCGCGCACGCTCGCCCTCTCGCGCCCGTCGTCGCCATCCCTCCTTTTTGAGCGGGAGGACAACGCCTGGCGCCTCGTGAAGCCCGCGCCCCTCGCGATTGAGTCGAGCAAAATCCTGCGCCTCGTCGACGCCCTCGCGACGACGCCCATCGAGGAGTCGCTCTCGTTCGTCGAGATGGCGAAACTCAAATTGACACGCGAGGACTTCGGCCTCTTGGAGCCCCGCGTCAAAATCGCGCTCTCCGACGGCGAGACATCGCGCCGCGTTTCGTTCGGGAATCTGACGCCAACCTCCAACGGCGTTTACGTCGCCGTCTCCGAATCCGACGCGGTGCACGTCGCGCCGCGCTCCCTCTTGGACGCGGCGGACTTAAGCCTCGACCACGTTCGCGCGCGCTCCCTCTTTTCCATGGACTCGTCGTCCCTCGCCGGGTTCGACATCCGCCTCGCCCCGGAATCGCTCTCCACGTTCGCGCGGTCGTCTTCGGGTTGGACGCTCAACGGGCAAAGCGCGTTCCGAAAGACGGTGGACGACTTCCTGACGAACCTCCTCAAAACGCGGATCGCGTCGTTCGTCTGGCCCTCCGACGCGGAGGAGGGCGCGTCGGCGATTTCGGAGTCGCGCCTCGTGGGCTACGGGCTTGACGAAGCCTCGGCCGTGTCAATCGTCTGCCACACGCTCGCCGGCCGCGACATCCGCCTCCTCTTGGGGCGCGAGACGGACGAGGGTCTTGTCTACGCGCTTTTCTCGGGCGACGCGGCCGTCGTCGCCGTCGACGCCTCGCTCAAGGCCGCTGCGCGAACGTTGGTGGCGACGTGTCTCGACAAACGCCTCTTCCCCGTCGAAGCCTCGTCCGTCTCGTCGATCACGCTTCAGAAAGGCGGCGTCTCCTACGTCCTCTCGCGTGACGCGGCGGGGTCGTGGTCGTTCGCCGCGCCCCTCGTCGCCCCGGCGGACAACGCCCTCGCCGCTTCGCTCCTCAGCCGCCTCCTCTCCGCCACGCCCGACGACGAGTCGCCGCAGGGTGTCGTCGTCTCGCTCTCCTCCGCCCGCACGCCGCACCGCCTCTTGGAGTCGACGCTTTTGGGCGACGCGCGTTTGGAGGATTTGCGCTCTCGCGAGATCCTCCGCCTCGACCCCGCGCTCGTCAAGCGTCTCGTCGTCACGTCGTCGGGGAAATCGAAAAGGTCCGTCTCGTGCGTTTACGCGCGTTCGTCCCGCGTGTGGCTTCGCGAGGGCGATGCCGCCGCCCTTGACCAAAAGGCCGTGGGGAAGGCACTCGCCGCCTTGAACCCGCTCGTCGCCGCGCGGGTCGTCTCGCTCTTCCCCTCGCCGTCCGATTGGGCGCACCTCGGCTTTGAGAATCCGTTTTTAACCGTGTCCATTGATCAGGAGAAGCAGGGGAGTTTGCGCCGCAACATCCTGATCGGACACAAAGCCCCGGCGGGCGGTCGCTACGCGACTGTCGGCGCGACGGAATCGGTTTTCATTCTGGCGGACAAGGTGGTCGACGCGCTGCTGACGCCGCTTGATCAGTAAAGAAGGAAAAAGTAAGGAGACAACTCATGATGGGACTTGTTTTGGCGGCCGTGATCGTTTCGTTCGACGGAGGCGAGCTCTCCGTTCCCTGCGAAGGGCCTTCCAAGGAGGTGACGCTCAAAGCCCACCCGAAGGCGGCGCGTCTCTCCGAGCGTTCCGTGCGCAAGGGCGTGCGGTTCGAGGCGGCGAAGTCGGGCGCCCTCGCCGGGTGCGTGACGCGCCTCGCGGGGCCCAACTACGAGCAGTTCCGCCTCGACTTGAAGAACGGCGGCGACAAGCCCGTGCGCGTCCGTGAGATCGTCTTCTTCCGCGACTTCGCGCCCGACGGCGCGGCCGACGGCGAGCGGATTGGCAACACCGACGGCGCCGTCGCCGTCTTCCCCAAGAAGCGCGTCTTCATCGGGGTCGAGAACCCGATGACGAAGCTCACCGTCGAGAACGGACGGGCGACGGCCATTTTGCCGCGCAACTACGAGATCGCGCCGAAGGAGACGTGGGTCTTCACGTGGGCGAAGGGGACGTATCGCGAGGGGCAGCTCCGGCGCGACTTCCAGACCTACCTCAACCGCGAACGCGCCCATCCCTACCGCGTCCTGCCGCACTACAACTCGTGGTATGACATCAACATCAACCGCAACGACCGGCCGTGGCAGCAGCGCATGAACGAGGCGGAGGCGCTCGGCGTCATGCAGGCCTTCCGCAAGGAGATGGGCGCGCGCGGCGTCTTCATCGACTCCTACCTCTGGGACGACGGCTGGGACAACTGGGACAGCCTCTGGGACTTCCACCCCGGCTTCCCCAACGGCTTCAAGAAACTCGCCGACGAGGCGCACAAGAACAAGGGCGCGTCCATCGGCGCGTGGATGAGTCCGTGCGGCGGCTACGGCGGCAGCCAGGCGGCGCGTGTCCGCTACGCGAAGTCGAAGGGCATCATCGCGCCGAGCGACAGCCTCCTGCGGATGAGCTCGCCCACCTACTACAAGGCGTTCCGCGACCGCGTGCTGACGATGATCAAGGACTACGACATGAACATCTTCAAGTTCGACCGCATGGGCGTCGGCCACGACTGCGACGGCGCGGGCCCCGAATACGCGCCCGACATGGACGCGATCGTGCGGCTCATCGGCGAGATGCGCGACGCCAAGCAGGATGTTTTCGTCAACGCGACCGTCGGCACGTGGGCGAGCCCCTACTGGGTCATGTTCGCCGACTCCATTTGGCGCGGCGACGGCGACTTCGGCCAGAAGGGGGCGGGGCGCGCGCGGCAGAAGTGGATCACCTACCGCGACAACCAGATCCACGACCGCTTCGTCGCGAAAAGCCCGCTCTTCCCGCTCAACTCGATGATGAGCCACGGCATCATCGTCACGCGCAACGGCCCGCCGAACTGCACGGACGTCTCGAATTCGCCCGCCTCCACGCAGGACTTCGCCGACGAGGTGTGGATGTCCGTCGCCTGCGGCACGGACTTGCAGGAGTATTACATCACGCCCTCGCTCATGCACAAAGAGTGGTGGGACATCCTCGCCGACGGCGTCAAGTGGCTGAAGGCGAACGAGTCGGTGCTGGGCGACGTCCACTGGGTGGGCGGCGACCCCGACGCCCCCGGCGGGGCGCAGGTCTACGGCTACGCGAGCTACGCCAAGGCGAAGAAGGGCGCGAAGGGGATCGTCATCCTCCGCAACCCCGCCGACCGCCCGCAGACGTTCAAGGCGAGTGTGGCGACGCTGCTGGAGCTTCCCAAGAAGGACGCGGCGAAAACGGTGAAATCGGTGAAGGAGGTTTATTCGCACGATGTCGAATTCGCCGCGCCGAAGACGGCGGCCGAGGAGGTCACCTTCTCGTTCAAGCCCTTCGGCGTCGTCCTCGTCGAGGTCGCCTTGTAGAAAAGCGGGGCAGGGGCGGAGGGACCGCAAGTTCAAGCGCTGCGGTGGCTTTTGAATCTCGCTGCT
>CAVEND010000061.1:0-6498 GCA_963616865.1 Faecalibacterium prausnitzii
CCCATCAACAGCGCGTAGGGGCCGAAGAGCCAGAACTTGTCGCTCTTCAGGGAGGCGAGGAGGAACTTCAAGGCGAAGAAGCCGACGAACGCCGACAAGACCGCCCCAAGAATGCAAAGCGACCAACTCACCTCCGGGATGGGGGGCGTTGATTGCGCGTCCGCCCCCAGCGCGGCGAACACCTCCAGCAGGGCCGCGCCGACGATGGGCGGCGCACTCATGAGGAAGGAGAACTCCGCCGCCTTCTCGGCGCGGACTTTGGCAAACCGCGCGGCAACGAGCGTCATCCCGGAGCGCGAAATGCCGGGAACGATGGCGATGGCCTGCGCGAGACCCATCACGCACGCTCTGCCCCAGGAGACCTCCTTCGTCCCCGGCGGGATGAACCGCGTCGCGAGAAGGATGACGCCCGTCACCATCAGCGACACGCTCACGGCCCGCGCCGTCGCCAAGGACGAGGTGATCTCCTCCTCAAAAAGGAGGCCGACAAGACCGACGGGGATCGCCGAGAGGATGATTTTAAAGAGATACCCCCACGCGAACGACCGCTCGGACGCGAGAGGCGAGAAAAGCCCTTTCGCGAGGCGAAGGACAAGGACGCGGTAAAAAACAAAAACCGCGAGAAGGGTTCCCACATGGAGGAAGATGTCAAGACGAAGGCCGTAGCCCCCCAGCCCCAACGCGGAGCGACCCAGAATCAAATGACCTGAACTTGAAATGGGCAGGAACTCCGCGATGCCCTGCAAGACGCTCAAAACGATGACATCAACCATGTCAATACTCCAACTGACTGCCGCCAATCGTCTCGCGGATGATGGAGTCACCCGGCACGAGATCGGTCGGCGCGAGGCTCACCCGCGACAACACGTCGAGAAAGCGGACAATGCCCGCGTCGTCGCCTTTCTCGAAGCGGATGCGTTCGAGGAGACCGCCGACATAGGGTTTCAGGACGGCCATCTCGTAGACGAGATACGAGTCGAACACCTCGTCCGCCTCGTTGCGGAAGGGATCGATCCATTTTTCCTCGCCGCGCAAGACACGCGGCCAGAGGGAAAGCGTCTCAAGCGGCGAGAGTTTCCGAAATTGGTTGTCGCGCACGAGGCGGCGGACGAACCGCGCCTCGTCCGAACGCAGCGTCTCACCGGGGGCGATCTCCAGCGACGGCGTCGGCTCGACGAAAAGGCGGAACGTCCGCGCGCGCTCGAAGCCCTGCGTCAACAGGGGGTTGAGCGCGTGAAGCCCCTCAAGGAGGACGATGCCGCCCTCCCCCAGCGTGTGGAAGCGGTCGGTGTAGCAGGGCTTGTGCGCCACGAAGTCGAACCGCCGCACCGGCACGATCTCCCCCGCGCAGAGCGCGCGGATGTCGGCCACGAGCCGCGTCCGATCCACGCAGTCGACGTGCTCGTAGTCGAGGTTGCCGTCCGCGTCGCGGGGATTGAGCGCGTCGCCCACGAAGTAGTCGTCGGTCGAGAGGTGCAGCGCGTCCTTGCCGTTCACGCGCAGCTGCGTCGCGAGGCGTTTGGCCGTCGTCGTCTTGCCCGCCGCCGACCCGCCGGAGATGAGCACGAGGCGGATGTCGCCGCGCGCGCAGATCTCGTCGGCCGTCCCCGAAAGAACCTTGCACTGCCGCGCCTCCGCGACGCGGATGAGCTCGCCGATGGAGCCGTCCGCGACCGCCGCGTTGAGCTCGTCCACGGAAAGACGCTTTTTCATGAACATGCCAAACACCCCTTCCAACCGAGTTTGCGCGAGAGGACATCGCACGGATGGCAGCCGTCCAAGGCGACGAGACGCGCCGTCTTGTCGCTTTTCGAGATTTCAACGCCATCGCCGGGGTGGAGCGTCAGCACCGTGCGCCCGTCGGCGGCGACGCCCACGCACACCTCGTTGCCGTCCGTCCGCTCCGGGACGCGGACGGTGACGCGGACGTCGTCGCGCACGACGAGGGGGCGCACACCGAGCGCGTGGGGGTTCATCGGCGTGATCACGAGTCCCGCGAGGTCGGGAAGGACGACGGGCCCGCCCGCCGCGAGGGAGTAGGCCGTCGAGCCCGTGGGCGTCGCGACGACGAGGCCGTCGGCCATGTAGCGCGTGACGGCGTGGCCGTCGATGGAAAGGTCGAGGAGGCAGGCGTGACCCGTCAGCCCCCGCACGAGGGCGATGTCGTTGAGGGCGCACGCGGTCGCGGCCGTCTCGTCCCGGAGGGAGGCGACTTGCAGAAGAGTCCGCGCCGACACGCGGAAGCGACCCGCCGCGAGGAGGGAGAACGCGCGCGCCATCTCGTCGCCGGAGACGGCCGAGAGGTAGCCGAGGCCGCCGAAGTTGATGCCCAAAATCAGCCGTGCGGGAAAGGCGTGGACGGCGCGGAGAATCGTGCCGTCGCCGCCCAAGGCGACGATGACCTCCGCCTCGTCGAGCGGAACGACGGAAAGCCCCGACGCTTTCGCGCACGTTTCGAACTCCGCCTGACGCGCGAGAACGTCTTGTTTTTCGCGGTTGCAATAGAAGGCGATCTTCATGTCGGGGGAGGGAGGGGTTCGCGCTCGCGGAAAAGTTCGATGGCGGAGGCTTTCTTCGTCTTCGCGTCGAAGTCAATGATGACGCCCTCCATCGTCGAAGGGCCGGAGGCCACCTCGAAGCGGGCGGGCAGGGAGGTCACGAACTTGCGCGTGACGGGTTTCAAGTCGCGCCCGATGGAGGAGACGTAAGGGCCCGTCATGCCGAGATCCGTCACGTAGGCCGTCCCCTTCGGGAGGAGCGTCGCGTCCGACGTCTGCACGTGCGTGTGCGTCCCGACGAGGGCCGTCACGCGCCCGTCGAGGTAGTGCGCCATCGTCATCTTCTCGCTCGTCGCCTCGGCGTGGAAATCGACGAAGACGGGAACGTCCTTCGGCATCTCGGCGAGCGCCGCGTCCGCCGCGTGGAACGGGCAGTCGACCGGGCTCATGAAGACGCGCCCCTGCAAGTTGAGGAGCGCGAAGGAGAACGTCTCGCACGTGACGAGCGTCCACCCGCGGCCGGGACACTCCCGTGGGTAGTTGGCGGGGCGCACGAGCGACTTGAGGGCGCCGATCTGCCCCGCGAAATCCTTCTGCCCCCACGTGTGGTCGCCGAGCGTGATCGCGTCAACGCCCGCGTCGAAGATTTCCGCCGCGAGGGCGGCCGTGATGCCCGAGCCCGCCGCGCAGTTCTCCGCGTTGACGACGACGGCCGAAAGGCCGCGCTCGCGCCGGACGCGCTTCACGTGCGCTTGCAACATCCGCCGGCCAGGGCCGCCCACCACGTCGCCAAGGAAAAGGATTCTCATGTCACCGCCTCCCCGAGCGCAGCCATTCCCGCGCCGCCGCGTCGCCTTGGAGCGCTTTCGATTTCATGGTCCAAAGAAGCGACTCGGATGCGTTCGCCTCCACGCCGTTGCCAAGTTGGTAGTCGGCGGCGACGTAACCCATCGCCTCCGGGTGCCCCGCCCGCGCCGCCGAGAGGAAGCACTCGTGCGCGAGGGCGAGGTTTCGCTCGCACCCAAAGCCCCGCATGTAGCACGTTCCCAAATTGACGAAGCCGTTGGGATCCCCCTTCATCGCCGCCTGGCGGAAGACCTCATACGCCTTGAGAAGGGCCGCCTCGCACGTGGCGATCTTCTCCTTCTTGTGCGCCGTGGCGGTCGCCGTCTCGACGAGGAGCGTCCCGTAGGCGTTGAGCGCCTGGACGTTGCCGCCGCGAACCGCCCGTTTGAGGCACGCGACGTCGTTCGTCGTGAGGGAGAGGAGATACCACGCGAGCGCGTTGTCCGTCGTGCGGGCGAGGCGCTCGATCTTCCCGTGGGACGCGGCGAGATAACGCGCGGCGTTTTTCTCGCCGGGCAGCGCGACACCGACGACGAACTGCTGCAGAACCTTGCCCTCCTTGGCCTCCTCCAACACCCGCGCGCGCGCCTCGGCGTAAACCTCGACGCTCGACGACGACGGCGAGTTGAGGATCGTCAGGATCGCCTGCTGCGACGTCATCGCCGCGACGAGAAGACCTGAAAGCAAGGCGGTCATCGAACCCCCGAAAAAAGGGCGTGCGTCGTCAGGTGGCGGCAGTCGAGCCCGCGATACGCTTTCCACGCCTTCTTGTGGGCGCGGACGGACAGCGTTCGCGCGCGCGACAGAAGCGACCACCAATGCGGCCGCGCGATGTCCACGATGTCGAAGCCCTCGCGCAGGAGCGAGTAGAGACGCTGGATCGTCCAGCCCGGCTGCTTGCGCGTCTCCTCTGGGACGACGAAAAGAAGCCGTCCGTCGGATTTGAGGACGCGGTGCGCTTCGCGAACCGTTTGCGGCGACACGCGGGACGCGGCGAGGAGGACGACATCGAACTGGCGATCCTCGTAGGGGAACGCGCCCGTCCCCTCCAACGCCCGCGTCTGCGCCCCACGGAAGCGCGCGAGTTTGTCGGGAAGCCCGGACGCGGCGAAGCCGACCTCCAGGCTCGACTTGATCCTCACGCCGTCAGACACACGTCCCTCTCTTCGCGTGTCGCGAGATCCTTCATCCGCGCCACGCCCTTCGCCACGTCGTCGGGGCCCAGGAAGATGGCTTGCGCCGCCTGGCTCGACGCGGCGTGCGAGAAGAACTTCTTGGGCTTCTCGCAGTGCAAGGACAAGTTGACCTTCTCCCCCTGCGCGCGCAGGCGACGCGCCAGGCGGAGCGCGGCCTCGCGTTGTTCGGGGAACATGAAGCCCACCGCCACGCCCGTGGGCGCGAAGGGGGCGGCCTCGCCGAGACGCGCTTTCAGAAGTTCCGTGATGACGACATCGCCGAAGCCCAGCCCGACCGCGCTTGTCTTCTCGCCGCCGATGGTCGTCAGGAGGTTGTCGTAGCGGCCGCCGCCGAAGATGGCGCGGAATTCGCCCGCCGTGTCGAAGCACTCGAAGACGATGCCCGTGTAGTAGCTCAACCCCCGGATGACCCCGATGTCGAAGACGAGCGACTCGGCGAAGCCCGCGACCTCGGCGAGGCGGAAGAGTTCGACGAGCGCGGGGCAGGCGGAGTAGTCCTTCGTCTCCAAGATGGCGAACGCGGCGCGGATCTCGTCCGGCGAGAGGGCGCCCTCCTCCAGAATCTTCGCGATCTCCGCGTCGGGCATCTTGCCGCGCTTGTCAAGGGCGAGGAAGACGGCGTTGTGCTTGTCGGGGGCGATGCCGCTCTCCGAGAGGAGCTGGCTCAAAAACTGCCGCGACGAGACGTGGATGCGGAAGTCGGCGGGCTTCAGCCCCATGCGGGCGAGCGCGTCCACCGCGGCGCCGAGGATCTCGACCTCCGCGAGAACGCTCTCCTCGCCGATGATGTCGAGGTTCCACTGGTAATGCTCGCGCTTGCGCCCCTTCGTCATGCGCTCGTAGCGGAAGCACTGGGCGATGGTCGTCCACTTCAGGGGGAAGTGGAGCTCCTTCTGCCGCTGGGCGACGAGACGCGCCAGCGTCGGCGTCATTTCGGGGCGCAGGGCGAGGTGGCGGTCGGACTTGTCGAAGAAGTGGTAGATCTGCTCGCCCACCTCCTCGCCCGCCTTGCGCGCGAGCAGGTCGTAGTTCTCGACGACGCACGCGTCGTAGGGGACGAAGCCCGCCGCCTCGCCGGCGGCGCGGAAGGCGTCGAAGACGCGGTTGCGCCAAAGCATGTCCTCTGGGTAAAAGTCGCGCATCCCGCGCGGCGGTTCAAAACTCATAGCCATAGACTGATCTCCGCGACTATTATAGCAAATCTTTGAGATTTTTGCCGATGTCGGTGTTGTCGATGAGGCCGGAGAAACGCTCGGCGCCAGGGCCTTGGGATGTCGTCAGGACGGGAAGTCCCGTGTGGGATGTCGTCGTCCAGCCCACGCCACAGCGGCGCGAGACGAGATTCTTTACCTCACGCGGCAAGCGCGTGATCTTCTGAGCGTCATAGGCCTCGTTCTCGCGCACCCCGGCGCGAGCCATGTCGAGGTCGCGCGCGAACGCCTCCGCGAGAACGTTTGCCTCCTCCTCGGAGAGGTCGGTGAGTCCGAAGCACGACGCCAACAAGGGGCGAAGCGCGGCGAAGTCGGACGGCTTTTCCTCGTGAATCTTGCGCATGAACGCCTCCACCGAGCATTGTTGAGACGCGAGACGCTCCACGTAGAACGCATAGCCCGTCGCGGCGCAGCCGAGCGTCATGCCGCCCGTTTCGTGGTCGCCCGTCACGAGGACAAGCGTGTCCGGGTGCGTCTTCTGGAAGTCGAGCGCGACGCGGACGGCCTCGTCGAACGCCAAGACCTCGCGCAACGCCGTCGCCGCATCGTTCGCGTGGCAGGCCCAGTCAATCTTGCCGCCCTCGACCATCATGAAGAAGCCGTGGGGGTTAGAGCCGAGAAGTTCGATCCCCTTGGCCGTCAACTCGGCGAGCGTCGGAACGCCGCGCCAGTCCTCCGCGTCGATGGCGTAAGGAAGTTCGCGGCGCGTCGCGACGACCCACACCGCGTTCGTCGGCTCGCGAAGCG
>CAVEND010000062.1:0-6465 GCA_963616865.1 Faecalibacterium prausnitzii
ACACACCCCATGAACGCCACCGCCCCCAAGCCGCTCGCAGACCCCGCACACGACGCCATCCTCCTCAAAGGCCACTACGGCTCGCCGCGCTGGACCCAGGAGATCGCCGACTGCTCGATGCCGATGACCTTCGACACCTACTCCAACTGCTCGTTCTCGTGCCGCTACTGCTTCTCGCAGTTCCAGCGGCAGAACGGCGGTTGCGGCGACGCCTACCGCGCCAAGCAAGTCAGGGCGGTGGACGTCGAGCGCGTCAAGGAGCTCTTCCGCAACCCCTCTCCCGACAACCCGCGCATCGCCAGCGACCTCCGCCAATTCATCCCCTACGTCGCCCAGCGGCGCGTCATGCAGTGGGGAGGCCTCTCCGACCAGTTCGACGGCTTCGAGCGACGCTACGGCAAGACGCTCGAACTGCTCCGCTTCTTCAAGTCCATCGACTACCCGCTGTGCTTCTCGACAAAGGCGGTCTGGTGGACGAAGGACGAGCGCTACATGGAGCTGTTCCGGGGACAGCGCAACTGGAACGTGAAGTTCTCCATCATCACCCTCGACGAGCGCAAGGCGAAGGTCATGGAGGCGGGCGTCCCCACGCCGCGCGAACGCCTCCTCGCAATCGAGCGCATCGCCAAGGCGGACGCGGGCGGCGCGACGCTCCGCCTCCGCCCGTTCATGATCGGCCTCTCAACGCCGACCTACCTCGACCTCATCCGGCAGGCCGCCGACCGTGGCGCGACCGCCATGTCTACCGAGTTCTTCTGCGCGGACATCCGCTCAAAGTCGCTCCGCGCCCAGATGCCCGTGTTCAACGCCCTGTGCGGCTTCGACGTGTTCGCCTTTTACCGCAAGCACTCGTCCAACAAGGGCTATATGCGCCTCAACCGCAACATCAAGCAGCCCTTCATCGACCGGATGGAGCAGACGTGCCGCGAGGTCGGGATGCGCTTCTACGTGTCCGACGCGCACTTCAAGGAGCGATGCTGCAACGGGTCGTGCTGCGGTCTTCCTGAATCGGCGAACTACTCGCGGGGCCAGTTCTGCGAGGCCCTTCACATCTGCAAGGAGCGCGGCGTCGTCTACTGGCGGGACATCGCCGCAGATGTCGAATCGCTCCTCGGCGGCTTCCAGTGGCGGACGGCGTGCGGCTACAACACCAACTCGTCCGAGCTCAAGGCGAAGTTCTACAACGAGACGATGGCCGATTACCTGCGGTGGCTCTGGAACTCGCCGATGAAGGGGCAGTCGCCCTACACGATGTTCGGCGGAATCATGAAGCCCGTGAGCCGCGACGCGGATGGCAACCTCGTCTATGTCTGGAACGGCAAGCGCGAGGCGCAAGCGGAGGCGAACGCCGACGCGGAAGCCAGCGCGACAAACGGGCCGAACGGGGAGGGCGGAGGCGCGGCTGGCGTCGAGACGGCCTGCAAGTAGCGGCAAGCGAGCGGAGCGAGCGCGTCAGCGTCAAGTGCCGTCACCTAACAAGCGACGCGCCCGCGCGAACCGGGTAAGAGTATAGCACGGGTGGCGGCGACCTGTCAAGACAAAAATACGCAAGCGCAAGGAGGCGGCTATGGCGAGAACGGCAAGGGGGATGGCGAATCTCATCCCGAACGGCGAGAGAACTGCGGAAAGGCGGCGCGAAATCGCCAAAATGGGCGGCAAGGCGAGCGGCGAGGCGCGGGCGAAGCACAAGGCCCTGCGCGAGACTTTATTGGAGCTGCTTTCCCTGCCCATGAAAAAGGGTGTTGTGTCGGAAAGCGCGACCTCCATCGAGGGCATGAAGGACAAGGACGTGAACATGAGCGTCCGCGCCCGCATCATGCTCTCGATGGTGACGAAAGCCGCCAAGGGCGACGTCAAGGCTGCGCAGTTCATCCGCGACACAATCGGCGAGGCCCCGGTTCAGGAGGTCAAGGTCGAGCAGACTGCGGTGTCGCAGATGTCGGACGACCAGCTCCGGCGCATCGTGACGGGGGAGGCGTGATTGGCGACGGCGGCGACAGCGGACGCCGCTTCGCCGACGGTGACGCGGACGGAAGCCCTGTTCGAGCTCGCGGTGCGGCGGGCGCGGGTTGACCTTCTTGCGTTCATGCGGCTTGTCTGGTGGATGCCGCACCCGTTCATCATCGGGCGGCACACGCGGGCGATCTGCGCACGGCTCACCAAGGCGGTGGAGGACTACGAGGCGGGCGTCAGCACGAAGCTGATCGTGGACTGTCCGCCGCGCCACGGCAAGAGCGACATCATCTCGCTGGCGTTCCCGGCGTGGTTCTTGGGAAGGGAGGCGGCGTTGGAGCCGTCGGTGATGGAGGTGTCGTATTCGGCGGAGAAGGCTGAGGAGTTCTCCCTGAAGGTGCGCGACTGCATCATCCGCAAGCCCGTCTACCGCCGCATATTCCCCGGCGTCCGCCTGTCGGACGCGAAGTCCGCCGTCGCCTCGTGGAAGATCGAGGGCTCGGCGGGGACATACAAGGCTCTCGGCATCCATGGCGGCGCGACCGGCTCGGACGCAGACCTCGAAATCATCGACGACCCGATCAAGGACGAATCGGAATCGCGCTCGCAGGCCAAGCGCAAGTCGATCCACCAGCAGTTCTCGACCTCGTTCAACACGCGCCTGTCGCCGGTGAGCATCCAGATCGTCATGAACACGCGCTGGCACGTGAACGACCTGACGGGCTTCATTCTGAACAAGATGGAGCATGAGCCGGGCTTCGCGCAATACGACCACATCTCCTTTCCGGTGTCGAAGGAGGGGGCGGACGGCTGGGAGTTCCTGTTCCCCGAACGCTTCACGCCGGAGTGGTATCGCAACCAGCGGGCGGCGATGACGCGCCAGATGTATGCCGCCATGTTCGAGTGCGCACCCGTCGTCGAGGGCGGCAACCGCTTCCGCACGGACGGCGTTGTCGTTCACGAGACGCTGGACGGCTGGCCGGCGACGCCCGACGTGCGCGGCTGGGACTTGGCGAGCTCGTCCGACGAGCGCGACCCCGACGACCCCGACTGGACGGTCGGCGTGCGCGGACAGGTCGTGACCGAGCGGCTGGACGGCGACGCGTGCCTCCGCCACGTGTGGATTCGCGGCATCGTCGCGTGCCGCGAGGAGGCCCCCGCCCGCGACCGCCTCATGCGCCAGACCGCAGTCGCCGACGGCCCCGCCGTGCGCCAGTATGTGGAGGCGTTCGCCGCCTACAAGGACGCCTTTACCACGCTCCGCGCCGCGTTGCGCGGCGTGTCGTCCGTCCATCCGTCGCGCCTCCCCGGTGACAAGTCGGCCAAGAGCGCTGACCTGGAGCCGTGCTTCGAGGCGGGGCTCGTCCACGTCTACCGACCGGGATGCGCCCGGTGGCTCGACGAGTGGACGCGCCACTTCGAGGAGTTCCCGAACGGCGACCATGACGACTTCGTGGACGCGACAGCCGTCATGTTCCACGCAAGCGCGTCGTCGCGCGCGAGCGTCGGGCGCGTCGTCAATCCCGGCTACCGGGCCAGAGGCAGAGGAGCGTTCTTATGAGCATACTTGGAAACATGGCGGCCCTGAGCGGCCTGTCGTTCTGGGCGCGGGCGAAGGCCCGCAAGACCGCCCGCGCCGTGGACGTCGCGCGGGTGATCGAGGAGCAGCGTTCGCGCTTCAACCCGCTCCGCGACTTCACGCCCGACCGCCTCGTGCGGGCGATAGACGCATGGCGCGTCGGCACGCTGTGCGACCTGGCGCGGATACTGGAGGAGCTGGAGCAGCGCGACGACATGGTGCTGGCGTGCTCGCGCAAGATGAAGTCCGCCGTCGCCCGATGCCGCCACTCCGTGCAGATCGTCGAGGGACAGGAGGACAACCCGGAGGCGGTCAGCCACAGGAAGGTGCTGGAGCGATTCTGGGCGTCGGTGAGGGTGACGAGCGCGTTCGCCCGCAACGAGCGCGGCGGCTTCCGGCTTCTCGTCAAGCAGATGATGGACGCCGTCCACGCCAAATACGCCGTCCACGAGATCGTCTGGGAGCCGCACCGCGACGGGACGCTCTCCGCCCGCTTCCAGTTCGTGCCGCTGTGGATGTTCGAAAACCACACGGGCGAGCTGCGCTACCTCCCGAACTACGGCGCGTATGACGGCGTGCCGATGGAGCCGGGCGAGTGGCTTGTGACGACGGGCGACGGCGTGGGCGTGGCGGCGGCTGTCGCCGCGATGTCGAAGCGTCTCTCGATGAACGACTGGCTTCTCTTCAGCGAGAAGTGCGGCACGCCCGGCCTTCACGCGAAGACGGCGGCGGCGGAGGGCGACGAATCGTGGCAGAGCCTCGTGGACGCCCTGCGCAACTTCGGGCGCGACTGGTCGGTCGTCACCGACGCCGAGACGGAGATCAAGACCGTCTCCCTCGCGCAGGGCGGGACGACGCCCTATCCGGAGCTGGTGCGCTTCATGAACAAGGCGATCTCCGTGCTGTATCGCGGGGCAGACCTCTCCACGCTGTCGGGCGAGGGCGGAGACGCCAGCGGCGCGTCGCTCCAGGGCGCGGAGAGCGACATCCTCGAACAGGATTCGTGCGAGATGCTGTCCGAGACGCTACAGGAACAGGTTGACCGCTACGTGATCGAGTGGCACTTCGGCAAGGGGACGACGCCGCTGGCCTACATCCAGATCGAGCCGAACGTCAAGACGGACAGCAAGCTCGACATGGAGATCGACAACCACCTGATGGACGCGGGGGTGTCGCTGTCGAAAAACGAGATGCTGGAGCGCTACGGGCGCACGGAATACAAGGCGGACGACGCGACGGACGCGCCGCTGAAGCGCGAGACGCCCGGCGCGGGCGGCTTCGGCGGAGGGGGCTTCGGCGGCTTCGGCGACGACGAGGGCGCGGACGGCGGCGGCTGGGGACGCTACGCGAACGCCGCCGACGGCAGGGGCGCGGGCGCACGCGCCATCGGCACGGCGGAGCGCATCGCGGCGTGGCGCGGCATGAGGGCTGACCTCTCGGACGCCCTCGCGGCGTGCGAGGACGCGCTCCGCGCCAAGGACGGCGCGGGATTCGTGCGGGCGTTGCGGCGGCTTCCGAAGACGGCGGACGGCTCGCGGCTCGCCCGCGAGCTGACGGCGCGGATGAAGGACGCCATGCGCCTCCACAACGCGGCGGGCGGCGGCTTCGAGGAGCGCGAGCATCCGCGTGGCGAGGGCGGACGCTTCATCTCCAAGGAGGGCGAGGGGCGTGTCGCGAAGACCTACGCCTATCTGCGCGAGAACGGGGCCTACAAACTCGACCGCAACGGCAATCACGTCTACGCAAAGGACGCAATCGACGAGAAGTTCTCTTTCGGCAAGAAGTTCGGCGAGCGCAAGGTGAAGCCCTGCGCGGCGTGGGACGCGAACAAGGCCGCCGTTCCCTTCAGCGGCAAGCGGCTCTTCAGCGAAATGACGCCCGACGAGATCTACGAGCGCGGCGAGGCGACCGGCGTGGGCGGCGACGGCAAGGGCGGCGGCAAGTCGCCGCGATACCGCTGGACGCGGGGCGGTCGCCCTGTCCCGGCGGAAGAGGCGTTGCGGCTGGAGGAGGCGTGCGCCAAGCGCATTAGCGGGCAGCTTCTCAACCCAAAGGCGAGCGGCGTGAGGGTGCGGGCGGACTACGCCAACGGCGAGAACCAGATCGCCCAGTTCACCGGCGGCACGGGGCGCGACAAGACGCTCTACGACCCTCAGACCGAGACGGCGCGGCAGAAGGCCAAGTTCGATCAGGTCGAGGACGTGTGCGCCAAATACGACAGGCTCTTCAACGGCATCGCGGACGACTGCCGCGCCGGGCGCGAGGAGGCGGAGGTCGCCTACTTCCTCACGCGCACCAAGTGCCGCATCGGCGGCAAGCGCGGACACGGCAACGACAACTTCGGCGCACTCGACCTCACGGCGGACAACATCAAGGTGCGCGGCGACGTCATCCGCCTGTCGTTTGACGCGAAGAACGCCCATTGGGAGCAGACGGTGACTGACGGGCGGCTCGCGGGCATACTCCGCCGCCGCATCGCCAAGGCGGAGGGCGGGCGCGTGTTCGGCGTCCGCGAGCAGAAGGTCAACGAATACCTGACCGCGCTCGGCGCGGAGGCGGGCGTCAAGGCGAACGCGGACGGCAAGGGCTTCACCGCGCACAACATCCGCCACGCGGGCGCGACGCGCCTCGCCGACCGTCTCGTGCGCGAGATCCGCATCGACCCGCGCAAGGACGAGGCGGGCTACCTGAAGCGGCTGGAGCGCGTCGTCGAGGAGTGCGGACGGCACATCTGCGATTCGCCCAAGGTCGCTTTCGAGAAGTATATCGCGCCGCAGACGCTGTTCCAGGACGCGCCGTGGCTACTCGAAAAGCGGTGGGCGGTCGCAAACGAGATGGGCCTGCTGTTGCCCGACGCGGCGTTTTGGTATAATTCGGACATGAAGACAGACGGACTGCACAACGAGGCGGACGACGAGAGCCGCCGCGACGGC
>CAVEND010000063.1:0-6418 GCA_963616865.1 Faecalibacterium prausnitzii
AGGCCGTGGCGGTTCGCGATGGCCATGATCGCGTCCATGTCGCAGGCGACGCCCGCGTAGTGGACGACGACGATGACTTTCGTCTTGGGCGTGACGAGCGCCTCGATTTTCGCCGCGTCGATGTTCGGCTCGTCCTCGCGGCTGTCCGCGAAAACGAGCGTCGCGCCCTGCCGCGCGAACGCGAGCGCGGAGGAGACGAACGTGTAGGACGGCACGATCACCTCGTCGCCGGGGCCCGCCTCCGTCAAGATCGCCGCCATCTCCAGCGCGTCCGTGCAAGACGTCGTGAGCAAGCACTTGCGGAAGCCATACCTCTTCTCGAAGTAGGCCTGGCACCTCTGCGTGAACGCGCCGTTGCCGGAGATCTTGCCGGTCGCGACGGCCTCGCGGATGTAGTCCGTTTCCTTGCCGGTCATGTAGGGTCTGTTGAAGTGAATCATGTCTCTCCCCCTTATCCAAAAATCCTCGACGACACCGTGCCGTCCGCGAGGCGCGTGACGATCTCGTCGCCCGCGTGAAGATCCCGCGCCGAGCGGACGACCGAGCCGTCCGGGCGCGTCGTCAGCGAATAGCCCCGCGTCAAAACGCCGTAGGGCGAATAAGCCTCCAACTGCGCGGCCGCCTTGTCAAGGCGCGCGCGGGCGTCCTGAAAGCGGAGCTGCAACGCGGGCAACAGGCGCGGCGAGAGGCTTTTCAAGCGGAGCGCGGCGCGGTGGTGCGCGGTCTCAAGCGCTTTCCCCAGCGCGGCGTGGAGGAAGTCCAAATGCTGCGCGAAGAAGTCGCCGCGCTGGCGCAACGCCTGCGTGAGGCGCGTCCGACTCGATTCCAGCGAGGACGTGATCTCGGCGAGGACGGGGACGGCCAGCTCCGCCGCCATCGACGGCGTGCCGGCGCGGCAGTCGGCGGCGAAATCGCAGAGCGTGAAATCCGTCTCGTGGCCGACCGCGCTGATCGTCGGGATCTCCGAGGCGGCGAGCGCGCGCACGAGCGTCTCGTCGTTGAAGCAGAAGAGATCCTCGAACGACCCGCCGCCGCGCGCGAGGATGATGAGATCCGCCCGCCAGTCCCGGCACGCGTTGAACCAGCGGAGGCCCGCGGTGAGCGACGCGCTCGCGCCCTCGCCCTGCACGAGGCTGGGGTAGAGGCGGATCTCCAGCGCGGGGAAGCGGCGCGTCAAGACGGTGCACATGTCGTGGACGACCGCGCCCGCCTCGCTCGTCACGAGGCCGATCCGGCGCGGCATGAAGGGAAGCGGCCGCTTGCGCGTCGGGTCGAACAGCCCCTCGCCCTCCAGTTTCGCCTTCAGCTCCAGATACCGCCGCATCAGCTCGCCCTCGCCCGCCAGGCGGACGGCGCGGACGACGAGCTGGTAGTTGCCACGCGGCACGTAGACGGTCGCGTCGGCGTAGACGAGGACTTTCACGCCGTCTTTGAGCGCGTCCTTGACGGCGCAGCGCTCGAACGCGCTTGAGAACATCACCGCCGACACCTGCGCCCCCTCGTCCTTGAGCGTGAAGTAGCAATGCCCCGACGGATAGCGGCGCCAACCGCTGATCTCGCCCTCGACGTAGATTTTGGAGAACGACCGTTCGAGGAGGCCCTTCAAGGCCGCCGACAGCGACGAGACGGAATAGGGCGCCTCCTGCGTCGATGCGCGTTCAGCCATGCGACACCTGACGCTTTCGACTGACGCGGTCGGCGTGGAGCGCGACGGAGAAGATCGTGCCGACGGCGAAGAACGCGCACACGAGGTTGGTGCCGCCGTAGCTGAAGAACGGCAGGGCCATCCCCTTCATCGGCAACGCCTCGCAGACGACGCCCATGTTGAACATCGCGGCGAAGAAGATGATGAAGGACATCCCGACGACGAGCCACCGCCCGAAGCGATCCGCCGCCGTCTTCGCGAAGTAGACGCACAGGATGAAAAAGACGACGAAGAGGAGGAACACGCCTAAGGAGAAGACGATCCCCAGCTCCTCGGCCCCGATGGCGAAAACCATGTCGGTGTGCGCCTCCGGGAGATACTGATACTTCTGCATGGACTCGTTCAGGCCCACGCCGCCGATGCCGCCGCGCCCCATCGCCGCCAACGCCATGTCGCCCTGGTGCTCCGCGTTGCGCGTCGCCTCGTCGCTCACGTCGACCCCGCCGACGAAGGGGAGCGAGCCGCCCGTCCACGCCGCGATGCGCGCCATGCGGTTCGCGTTCATCCCGACTTTCACGGCGACGACGGCGGCCCCGACCGCGAGGAACGGGAGGATGTGGAGGAGGCGGACGCCCGCCACGAACATGAGGAGGACGCCCGTCATGCCCAAAACGGCCGTCGAGCCGAAGTCCGGCTCGAAGAAGACGGGCGCCGCGAGGAAGGCGACGAGCGCCATGGAGCCCACCGCCCCGCGCCAAAAGAGCTCCACGCGCCACGAGGCTTTGTCAAGCCAGACCGCGAGGATGATGACGAGGGCGAGTTTCGCGAGTTCGCTCGGCTGCAGGTTCACGGGGCCCACGGGAATCCAGCGGTAGGAGCCGTTGATGGCGCGGCCGAGCGGCGGGAAGACGGCCAAGAGCAGCAGGAAGACGACACCGAAGAAAAGCCACGCGAGGACGGCGTGGTCGCGCCAAACGCGGTAATCGACGAGCGCGACGACGACCGCCACCACGAGCCCCACCGCCAGATAGAGGAACTGGCGTTTCATGAAGTGGTAGGAATCGTGGTGGAGGCGCAGGCCGTTCGGCCCGCTCGCGCTCGAAAGAACGACAAGGCCCAGTGCCACGATGATCGCGACGACCAGGCCGAAGACAACCAGTGCGGTCTTGCGCACGGCGAGTTTTTTAAAGGGCGCTGGCGGGGAGCTTGATGACCTGCCCCGCGGTCACTTGCGCCTCGGGCGGCATGTTGTTCAAGTCCTGAATGACGCTCGCGTCCACGCCGAAGCGGACGGAAAGGCCGATGAGGTCATCGCCCTCACGGACGGTGTAGTCAACCGTGGCGGGCGCGGCGTCCACCGCGTCGGGGGCTTCCTCCGCGTCGGCGGGCTCCGGGGTCGCGACGGCCGCCGGCTGGGGCGCGGGCGTGGGCGCGGGGGCGGGAGCGGCCACGGGCTTCTTTTCCTCAACCTTCGTCGCGGCGGGCTTCGCGGTCTCCTTCGTCGGCGCGGCCTTCTTCGCCTCGGCGGGAACCTTCAGCGTCTTCCCCTCGCGGATCGCGTCGCTCGAAAGATTGTTCATCTTCTTCAGCTGGCGAATCGTGCACCCGTGCGAGTAGGCGATGCCGCCGAGCGTGTCGCCGCGCTTGATGACGTAATCCTTGGTCGCGCCCGTGTAGTCGGCCTCGGGCGCCTTCTTCGCCTTGGGCGAGGACGCTTGCGTCGGCTCCTTCTGCTCGCCCACGTCGATCTTGCCGGGGAGCTTCAGTTTCTGCCCCAAGCGGATCGTGTCGTTTTTAAGGTTGTTGAGCGACTTGATCGCGTCGATCTTCACGTTGAACTTCTTGGAGATCTTCGCGAGGTAGTCGCCGCGCTGGACGATGTAGAGGGTGTAGTCGGCCTCGGGCGCCTTCTCCGGCGCGGGCTTCGCCTCCTGCGTGGGGGCGGGTTTCGGCTTCTCCTGAACGACGACGCACGCGCAGTCGTCCGCGCCGCACGCGCAGGGCGAGGTGTGCGTCGTGCCGGCCGGGCACGCGCACGAAGGCTTCACCTCCTGCGTCTGCGCGGGCGGAAGCGTCTTAACCTCGTCGGGCGACGTCGCCATTGTCTTGTAGTTCGGATCCTTGCATCCCGCGAGCGTCGCCACGGCGGCGACACCCAGCACGGCCATAACCTTATTCATGTTCTTTTTGTCCTTCATTTTTAACGAGAGAGGCGAAAGCGTCTCCGCGTTCTCCAAAACTTTTAAACTGGTCGAAACTCGCAGTCCCCGGCGACAGGAGAACGGTCTCGCCATCAACTGCGTCGCGCCGCGCGCGTTCAACGGCCGTGGAAAGCGTTCCGCAGATTTCGCAATCAAGCGCGTCTTTCCAAGCCGAGTGAAACGAGGGCGCACACCGTCCAATAAGATACACTTTCTTGACGTGTTTTGTCAAGATTGGAACGACGGAATTTGGATCGTCGCCCTTGGCGAGACCGCCCGCGATGAGGCGGACGGAGCGGTCTTGTCGCGGCGCGGACGACGCGGCCATGACGACACCGGCGGCGAGCGCGGCGAGCGACGTCGCCTTGGAATCGTCGATGTAGCGGACGCCGCCCCGTTCGAGGATGACGTTCATCCTGTGTTTGAGCGGCGTGAAATCGCGGAACGATGATGCGATGTCCGCCTCCGAGAGACCCGCCACGCGAAGGAGGCGAATGGCGCAACATCCGTTGACGCGAAGACACGGGTTGTCGAAGTAGGACGACGCGAGAAGCGCGTCCTCCCCCGCGTGGGGCGCGAGGGCGGTGCCGTCGATGGCGACGGACGCGAACGAAAGCAGTTTGCGTTTGAGCGCGTGGTAAGTTTCGCGGGAGCGGTGGCGGTCGAGATGGTCGTCCTGAAGGTTCAACAGCGCGGCCGCCTCGAACGTCCCGGCGGGGAGCGTCGTCGTCTCCATCATGAAACTCGACACCTCCACGACCGCCCAGCCGACGGGCGCGGACAGGGCGACCTCGGAGACGGGCGTTCCGTAGTTGCCGCAGGGAACGGCGCGCGCGCCCGTCCGCGAAAGCGCGTCGGCGACGAGTTTGACGACGCTCGACTTCCCCTTCGAGCCAGTCACGGCGAGGAGACGCCAACCGCGTGAACGCAACTCTTCACACCCCAACTGCAACTCGCTTTTAAGGGGAATGTTCCTTTCGCGGCACGCGCAGACCCACGGATGATCGAGGGGGATTCCCGGCGAGACGACGGCGAACGAGAACGCGCCGAGGGGGAACGGCGCGTCGCCGTCCAGAGCGACGACCTCGACGCCCCGCGAATCGAGGAGCGCTTTGGCGGCCGTGCCGCTTTTGCCGAGACCTAAAACGAGCGCGCGCATCTATTCAGGCACCTTCTCGCGGAAGTAGTTGTAGTTGAGCACCCATTTGGACGGGTGGCGGCGGATGACTTTTTCAAGCGCCGTCGCGCACCGCTGCGTCGTCGCCCGGATGTCACGCGCCTCCGACGGAGAAATCACGTCCACGACGTCGCACCGGTAGCGGCCGTCCTTCAGGGGGCGCGACCACGCGACGGCGATGGGGGCTTTCGCCTTGGCGGCGAAGAAAGCGGGCGCGGACGAGACGGGCATCTTCCGACCGAGGAACGTCACCCACACGCCGCCCTGCTCGGGATCGACCTTTTGATCGACGAGAAGACCCAACGACTTGCCGGCCTTGATGCCCGCCATCAACGGGCGGAACGCGCCGTCGGCCGCGACGATCTCCTGGCCGATGGATTCGCGCGAGCGCATGAGAAGGCGCGTCATCCCCCGCGTGCCGATGCGCTTGGCGACGGACATCATTTGGTGGCCTTCGAGAAACGCGAGCTGCGAGAGGATCTCCCAACAGCCGAGATGGCCCGAGACGGTGACGGCGGGGCGGTTCTCGCGGAGGAACGCGGCGCCCTCCGCGCTCATGACGCCGACGGCCTTGACTTTCCGCAACGCGCCCACGCTCGTCCAAAAGGCGTGGCCGATCGTCCGCGCCATGTTGCGGTAGGCGCCTCGGATGATCTTCCGCTCGCGGGGCGTGGGGTTGTAGGGGGCGGTCTCGGTCTTGAAGCGGTGCGTCCCCTCCTCGCCGCGGGCCGTGCCGAGGACGACGTGGAGGATCTCCAGCGAGCGGCGGCGGCCGTGGTAATCGAACGCATACATGACCCACGCGGCGAGATCGCACAACGCGAGCATGGCGCGGTGGGGAAGCGGCGTGAGGACGAGCATCCCCGCCGCGATGCCGAGCCACTCGAACGGCGTCTGAACGGCGTGCTTGACCTTCTTCCAGCGTTGGCGGCGTTGCCAGCGTCTCTCGCGTTCCTCGACCGTCATCGTCATTCGTCGTTCAGGTCGTCGGGGCGCGGCAACGGCTCAAGCCCGCGCTCGCGGAGACGCGCGTTGAGCCCCTTCCAAATCGTGTAGCGGTAGAACGCGGGGGCCTGCGCGAGGGACTCCTCGGCCTGTTCGCGGAAGAGCCGCCCCTCCTCGGCGGAGAGGGTGATCGTCGGCGCGTCCTCGTCGTCCTCCGAGACTTTCGCGGCGAGGACGAGGGCGAGCGCGAGGATGACCGAGAGCAGGATCGCGTAGGAGAAGCCGATGACCCACGGCTTGAAGTCGACGGGATCGTCGCCGATGACGCGATACGGGCGGATCTTCTGCTTGCGCAGGAGCAGATACGCCTCGGCGCGGCTCTTCGCCTTGATCTCGCCCTTGAGGTTCTGGTTGTTCCTGTCCTGGTAGAGGTATGTGTAGGTCATTTTT
>CAVEND010000064.1:0-6356 GCA_963616865.1 Faecalibacterium prausnitzii
CCGTTCGGCTTCTGCGTGTATTTGAGCCAGCGCAACGCCTTCAAGACGGCGGCCTCCGTCGTCGCGTCGCCGTAGCCCGCGCCGCCGCGCGTCATGCGGCCGATGGAGCCGGGCGAGCGCGAGCCGGTCATGGAGCGCATCTGGACGGGCGACTTGATGAGGGCGACGGAATCCTGCGTCGCGGGCTTCACGGAGACGGGCCCTGGCGCGGCCGGCGCGGCGGAGGGGGCGACCATGGCGGAGACGGGGCCCACTTGGGGCGTGTCGACCTGGATGTCCACATACTCGTCGGGCGGCGGCGGCTCGACATCCTCCTCGATGTCCTGATCCTCCTCCAACGGCGCCTCCTCCTCGATGGCGCTCGCGATGTCAACGGTGATCGTCTCCTGCACCTGACCCGTCACGGCCGTGACGACGATGAGGACGATGACGCCCATGACGGGCAGGACGACCGCGAGGATCGGCGCGGCGAGGCGCTGGAGCTCCGTGCGGGCGAGTTTGTAGTCAGGCGAGTTCCGGGGCTTGGAGAGACCCGCGACCATCTCGGAGAAGCGGCGGAAAAACCCCTTCTCCTCGAACGCCGCGTCGATCTCGGCCTTGCGTTGCTCGAAAAGCTCCTCGGCCGAAATCGCCTCGCCGTCCATGCCCTCGTCGCCTGCCATAAGCCCCCCTCGCCTTTACATGGTGAAAATGCTCACGGAAAAGAGCTCGTTGCGGTAGCAGATGTCGAGGACGTCCACGAGGGCCTTGTGCGGCGAATCCTCGGAACAGCGGACGATGATCGACGTCTTCTTCGACGTCCGCGCGACCTCGCGCAGGTTCTTGTCGAGGTCGGCGCGGCGCACCTCGCGCTTGTTGTAGACGATGACGCCGTTCGCGTCGCGCCCGCGCCCGATCTCGATTGTGACAGGCGTCTCGCTCGTCGACTCGGCGGGGCCCGACGACGGCGCCGGGCGGTTCGCGTTCAGCTTCGAGAAGACGTCCTCCTGCTTGATCGTGACGACGAAGAAGATGATGAGCTCGAAGACGACGTCGATCATCGGCGTCATGTCGAGCTGCGGATTCTCCTGGGGCTTGCGTGCCATGCTACCTCCCCCTGTTCTTGATGCGGTTGAGGAACGGCCGCGCCGGATGCCCCGGCTTCGAGCGCTTGTCCTCCGCCGTCGCCACAAACGAGATCTTCCAGATGCCGTTCGCCGTGCAGGCGTTCATGACGCGCGCGACGTCGGCGTGGCGGACGTTGAAGTCCGCGCGGATGAGGACGGGGAACTCGCCGATCTTGCGCATCCTCTCCTTGACGCGCCGGCCGATCTCCTCCGGCGTGATGTCGCGGTCGCCCATCGAGATGCGCCCCTTCGCCAACGGCTTGCCGTTCTTGTCGCGGGAGGCGATGTCGATCATCATGTGCGTCGGCGGCAACTCCTCGGGGACGAGCACGATGCCGTGCTTGCCGTCCTCCAGCTCGATCGTCTCATCCTTCTTCTGCGCCTCGGTGAGGGTGACGACGAAGAAGATGATGAGTTCGAACACGACGTCGATCATCGGCGTCATGTCGAGCTGGGGGTTTTCCTGCGCCTTGCGTGCCATAGATCAGCCCTGGGCCTCCTCGCCCTCGCCTTCGACCGAGACGTTGCGGAGGCCGTTGAGGATCTCCATCGTCATCGTCGTCATCTTGAGGATGAGGCGGTTCGCCTTGTTGCGCAGCGCGTAGAAGATGGCCTGGGCGGGAATCGAGACGATCAAGCCCGCGGCCGTCGTCCAGAGGGCCTGGCCGATGGAGTTCGCCAAGGCCGCCGCGTCGCCGGCGCCGCCGGAGGCGAGGGCCTGGAACGTCAAGATCATGCCTTGCACCGTGCCGAGAAGGCCGAGCGAGGGGCCGAGGTTGCCGCAGACGGCGATCCAGTTCAGGTGCTGCTGGATCTTCTCCTGCTCGAAGTCGGAGGCCGCCGTGACCGCCTCCTGAATGACGTCAAAGCCCTCGTCGATGTGCTGGAACGCCGCCTTGACGATGGCCGCCATGACGGAGGGGTTCTGGTCGCAGACCTCCAACGCCTTGACGACGTCGCCCTCGGACATCGCCGCCGTCACGCCGTCGAGGAGTTTCTTGGGCATGAGCTTCTCCGGCTTGATGAGGATGAACGAGTCAATCGCGAAGTAGATCGCCATCGCGCCATCCGCGAAGAGGGCGAACCACAGGAGGAAGCCGACGACGCCCGAGCCGAAGACGATGTCGTAGAATCCGCCGCCCGACTGCGCGGGTTTCGCCGCGTTCTGCTCGACGACGTTGCCGTCCGCGTCGGTGATCGCCTGCGCGAACGTGTCGAACGCCGCCATCGGCGCAACGCAAGTCCCCAGGACGATGGAGAGGGCCAAGACTGACTTTTTGATCTTGTTCATGTGCATTCCTTGATGTTCGTTGATTTGAATAGAGAGTGTTTAAATGTTCTTGACTTGCATGCGGATGCGCTCCGCGCGCGCCGACTGGCCGAGCTTGTCAAAGGCCGCGGCCGCCTTGAGACCCGCCTCCGCGCGTTCGCGGCGGCAGTCGGCGTCCTGATACATGAGCCAGACGCGGAGGTAGCCGTCCACGAGGGCCTGGCGGATCTTCGTCGTGTCGGCGCTCGCCGAATTGACGAGCAAGTCGCCGCGCATGACGAGGGCCGCCGCCGAGGCCGCCCGGTCGCCGCTCGTCGTCGCCTTTTTGAGGAGATCCTCCAACTGCTCGAACTTGCCGAGTTTCATGAGGGCCTGCCAGTAGGCGGGCGCGAGGTCGCCCGTGTAGGCCGCCGACTTGTCCGAGGAGATGATCTTCTGGCACTCGTCGTAAGCCTTCTGCGCGTTGTTCGCCGAGAGGTAGGCGAGCGCGAGATACCGCCCCGCCGGCTTGTCCCACTTGAGCATGCGGTAGTCGGAGACGATCTTCGTCAAAACGCCGATGGCCGAGAGCCCCTGCCCCGACTCGACGAGCTGCGCCGCCTTGTCGAAGGAGGCGGGCTTCGGGATGTCAAGCCCCGTCACGTCGGCGAGCTTCACTTCGCGGGCGACCTTGCCCTTCTCGACGAAATAGGCTTTCGCGCGCGGCTGCCACTTGATCTCGCCCGAGATGGTCTCAAGCTCCGTCGAGATCGAGCCTGTGATCGCCCCCGCCTGAAACGCGACGGCGCACGCTGAAACAATGAGAACTTTTTTCATGGTCATCTCCTTAAAGTCACTTGGGTTCTTCCGCCGTCGAGAGCGAGGGCAAGTCGGCCTTGGCGCGGTTCATGCAGTTGATCACGGCCGTGCGATCCTTCCCGTTCGGGAAGAGGTCGAGATACTCCTGCCCGAACGTCATCACGCGCTCGGCTTGGTCGGGACCCAGCCCCGCGAAGAGCGGGACGACGGTCGCGTAGGCGCGTTCCAAATTCTCGACCGCCCCCGCCTCCATCTTGTCAAGCGGCGTCTCCGCCGTCGGCCCGTGCGCCTGAATGAAGATCTGGAACTGGGCGGCGGCGCGGCCGCGCGTCTCCAACGCCTCCTCCTTCAAGTTCATCGCCTCCTCGGCCCGCATGCGGTCGACGAGGACGTCGCCGGAGAGGAGGTCGAGGCGATCCTGCTCCCACTGCGGCTTGTTGCGCCAGTATTGGCGGACTTTCTTGAGGGCCCCGATGGCCGCGCCAAAGAGTTTCTGGCGCAGGGCGGAATCCTTCTCCTTGCTGCCCTGCTCGGAGGCGACCTCGACGAGAAGGAAGTTCGCGTCGGCGGCAATCGCCATCTTGGAGAGTTTGGGATCTTCCAAGAACGCGTCAAGAGCCTCACGCGCCTCGCCGAGCGCACCTTGCTTCCACGCCGTCCGGGCGATCCCAAGCCGCGCCCGGCCGACGGTCTGGAGCGCGTTCGTGCCGGCGAGTTTGATCGCCCGCTCGAACGCCTGGTTGGCGAGCGCCCAGCTCCGCGCCTCGACGAGCGCGTCGCCCGCGTTCAGGAACTGACCCGCCGAATACGTGCCGTCCGTGCGGAGCATTTCGGCGTAGATTTCCGTCCCCTCCGTCTTCATGCCCATCTCGATGAGGCTCTTGGCGAGGCGCGGCTTCGCGTTCTTCGCCTCGTCGGAGTCGGGGAACTTCTTGGAGAGCGCGTCAAGCGCGTCCTTCGCTTTTCCGAGGTCGCCCATCGCCGTGTGGAGCGTGCCGAGTTTCACGTAGCCCACGGTCGCCCACTGGCCTTTCGGATACGCTTCCAAATACTTGTTGAACGCCTCGATGGCGCGGGGGCGGTAGAGTTTCTCGACCTTCTCCTGCGGGCGGTTCATGCGGCTCCAGCACTCGCCGACGAGGAACATCGCCGCCTCCTTCAAATGCGCATACTTCTCCTTGTCGGCGGGCGGCGTCGCGGGATCCTCCATCGCGGCCGACGCCTCCTTCTCGAACGACTGGAAGTTCTTGATGGCGCGGATGATCTCGCCCGTCGCGACGCGCTCGGCCTGTTCGAGCGCCTCCGGGACGGTGTTCGTCGCCGCGTTCTCCAAGAGGGCGAGGCCGCGCTTCTGGTAGAGCTGCGCCAAGGCCATCTGCGCCTGCAGGCGGTAGATCTTGACCGTCTCGTGCTTCAGATACCGCTCCATCCACGCGATCTCGCCCGGCTCGTCGCCGAGTTCGCCGAGGCACTGGGAGACCTTGATGAAGGAACTCGCGTAGACGGAGGCGTTCGTGTAATTCGAGGCGATGATCTTCCAGAATTTGAGCGCGTCGGCGTAGCGTCCGTTCTTCTGCATCTCGTCCGCCCGCGCCGCCGCCACGTTCGCCGCCGACGAGTGGCGCGTGTAGTTCGAGCAGAAGTCGGCGTAGAGGCGATCCGCCCGCGCGGGGTTGCGGTATTCCGACTCCTTCGCCGCGAGGCGCACGACCGCGTCGCCGGCCGCGATCATGACGACCTTGTTGCGGTGCCCCGCGAACCGCTCGGCGAGATACGTCTCGATGGCGTCCGCGTCGATGCGGTGGTTGAACTTCTCCGTCTCGTCCTTCGCCTCCTGGGCGAGGTCGATGGTGGCGGAGGCCATGTTCTCGATGGCGGCGATGGACTCAAGCGACTCCGGGTATTTCGCCAGCACCGAGGCATAGGCGTCGACGGCCTCTTGGTAGCGACCCGTCACGAACAGCTCGTTCGCCTCCTTGAACTGCGCCGCCCGGACGCGGGCGATCTGCTCGGGCGTCACCTTCGTCTTGATCTTGGCGTGATACTTCTCCTCGGCGAACGTGCGCATTTCCTCGGCGAGGTCGCCCGCCTGAACGGCCCAGGAGGACGTCTCGAAGTTGAGGAAGACGCTCTGCGCCATCGCGAACGCGCCCTTCATGACGTCGCGCTTGCCGCCCGCCTTCTTCGGCCCGAAGAGGAGGGACTTGACGCGCTCGTCGTTGCGCTTGGCCTTCTTATACTCCGCCTTCGCCTCGTCGAAGAGGATCTTCGCCTGAAGGTAGAGGCACTCCGGGTAGGGCGACTGCTTCAGGAGCCCCTGCCGGCCGTCCGGGTCGAACTCGACGATCTTGTCGTGGAGCTCCTTCAACTGCGGGCGATACTCGTCGATCAACTCGGAGGCGCGTTCGGCCTTGCCCTTCAACTGCTCGATGTGCGCCTTCATCGAGACGGCGCGGCCGAAGTAGACGGGCTTCTCCAACTGCCAGAGGAGCTTGTCGGCGATCTTCGTGGCGGCGGCGATGTAGCCGTCGCGCGCCTTCTTCTCGGCGGGGGCGGTCGTCTGGTCGATGAGTTTCAGGTAGAGGTCGCACGTCTCGCAGGCGACGTTGCACCAGGCGTCGTCCTTCAAGAGTTTGAGCAGAGCCTCGTAGCGCTCGATGGCCTTCGCGTAGCGTTTGTCGCCCGCCAAGAGCTGCCCGTAGGCGTAGCACGCGTCGAGGTAGAACTTGCGGATGTCGGCGTTGGGCTTGGGGAACGCCTTGAAGAACTCGTCGTAGATCTTCATGCACTCGGCCTTCTGCCCGCGCGCGAAGTAGTTGTTCGCCATTTCCAACCGCGCCGCCCAGAACTTCACCGACGAGCGGTCGGGGAGCGCGGCGATCTTCTTCTCGGCCTCCTCGAACTTGCCGAGCGCGAGAAGCCCCCGGATCTCGATGGCGAAGAACCGCGCCTCGGAGGCGGGCCACTTCTTCTTCGTCGCCTCGATGACGCTTGGGGCGAAATCGGGATAGCCGCCGTTGACCAGGGCTTCGACGTAGGCGACTTCGGCCTCCAGCTCGGGGTCTTCCTTGACCTCCTCGACATCCGCGTTGGGCGCGTCGGCGAAAGCCGACATCGCGAAAGCCGCCGACAGGGCGAATAGAAATTGCAACCTCATAGTGAACTGATTATACTATATTTTT
>CAVEND010000065.1:0-6236 GCA_963616865.1 Faecalibacterium prausnitzii
CGCCTCGCTCACGCACCAGTGCCTCATCGAGGAGTCGATCCTCAACTGGGAGGAATTGGAGGTCGAGGTCGTCCGCGACGCGAAGAACCAGATGATCGCCGTCTGCTTCATCGAGAACATCGACGCGGTGGGCGTCCACACGGGCGACAGCTTCTGCGCCGCGCCGTTCCTGACGATTTCCAAGGAGCTGGAGGAGCGGCTCAAAAAAGACGCCTTCCGCATCGTCGAGGCGATTGGCGTCATCGGCGGCTGCAACGTCCAGTGGGCGCACGACCCGAAGACGGGGCGCGTCGTCATCATCGAGATCAACCCGCGCACGTCGCGCTCGTCCGCGCTCGCCTCCAAGGCGACGGGCTTCCCCATCGCGCTCGTCTCGGCGAAACTCGCCGCCGGCATGACCTTGGACGAGATGCCCTACTGGCGCGACGGGTCGCTGGAGAAGTATACGCCGGACGGCGACTACGTCGTCCTCAAGTTCGCGCGTTGGGCGTTCGAGAAGTTCCGCGCCGTCGAGGACAAACTCGGCACGCAGATGAAGGCCGTCGGCGAGGTCATGTCCATCGGCAAGACTTACAAGGAGACGTTCCAAAAGGCGATCCGCGCATTGGAGCAGGGACGCGCCGGCCTTGGGTTCGCCAAGAATTTCCACGAGCTGTCGCTCGATGATCTCCTGAAACTTCTCCAAACGCCGAGTTCCGAACGCCACTTCCAAATGTATGAGGCGTTGCGCAAGGGCGCGACGAACGAGCAGATTTTCGCGCGCACGGGCGTGAAATCCTACTTCGTCGATCAGATGCGCGAGCTCGTCGAGCTGGAAGAGAAAATCCTTATCCACAAGGGCTCGCCCCTCCCCGACGACTTGCTCGTCGCGGCGAAGAAGGACGGCTTCTCCGACAAGTATCTCGCGCAGATCCTCGATTGCGACGAGCGGGACATCCGCAAGCAGCGGACTTGTCTTGGGTGCGTGGAAAAGTGGTTCGCGGTGCCGGTCTCTGGGGTTGAAGGCGAGGCTTACTACTATTCGACCTATAACTGGGCTAGAAGTTCTAGTGGTTCTAGTCATCCGGCCTTTGGTGAGGCGCCGGTGTCGTCGAATCCGAAGAAGGTCATGATTTTGGGCGGCGGCCCCAACCGCATCGGCCAGGGCATCGAGTTCGACTACTGCTGCTGCCACGCGGCGATGTCGCTGCGCAAGATGGGCTACGAGACGATCATCGTCAACTGCAACCCGGAGACCGTCTCGACCGACTACGACACGTCCGACAAACTCTACTTCGAGCCGGTCACGGTCGAGGACGTCCTTCAGATCTACGAGACGGAAAAGCCGCTCGGCGTGATCGTCCAGTTCGGCGGCCAGACGCCCTTGAACATCGCCCGCGCCTTGGAGAACGCCGGGTGCCGCATCTTGGGCACGAGCGTTGACTCCATTGACGCGGCCGAGGATCGCGACCGCTTCCACGCGATCATGAACCGCCTCGGCATCCCGATGCCGGAGTCGATGATGGCCTCCTCCATTGAAGAGGCACTTGCGTGCGCGTCGTCGCTCGGCTACCCGCTCATCATCCGCCCCTCGTTCGTCTTGGGCGGGCGCGGCATGGAAGTGATCTACGACGAGCAGCTTCTGCGCGAATACGTCTCCAAGGCCGTCGGCGTCACGCCCGACCGCCCGCTCTACCTCGACCGCTTCCTCTCGCACGCGATGGAATGCGAGGCGGACGCGCTCTCCGACGGGAAGGAGATCTTCATCCCGGCGATCATGCAGCACATCGAATACGCGGGCGTCCACTCCGGCGACTCCGCCTGCGTCCTGCCGCCGGAGGGCATCTCGGAGCGCAACAAGGCGACGATCCTCGACTACACGCGGCGCATCGCCACGGAGCTCCACGTCGTCGGCCTCATGAACATGCAGTTCGCCATCGAGTTCACGAAAGAGAACCCGGAGGGCGTCGTCTACGTGATCGAGGCGAACCCCCGCGCCTCGCGCACGGTGCCGCTCGTCTCGAAGGTGGGCGGCGTGCAGATGGCGTCGATGGCGACGGAGCTCATGATGGGCAAGACCGTCGCCGACCTCGGTGTCGAGCAAGCGCGTCACCACGTGCCTTACTTCGGCGTGAAGGAGGCGGTGCTTCCCTTTGACAAGTTCCCGGAGGTCGATCCCGTGCTGGGCCCTGAAATGCGCTCGACGGGCGAGGTGCTGGGTCTCGCGGACACGTTCGGGCTCGCCTACTTCAAGTCGCAGGAGGCCGCCCTTTGGCCGCTCCCGACGGAGGTGGGCAAAGTGCTCGTCTCGCTTTCGGAGAAGGTGGACGAGGCGGCCGCCGCCGTGAAGAAACTTTCCGACTTGGGCTTCACGGTCGTCGCGACCGAGGGCACGGCGGCGTGGCTCGTCTCGCACGGCGTCGCGGCGGAGAAAATCGCGAAGATCGGCGAAGGGCGCCCCGACGTCCTTGACGCGATCAAGAACCGCGACGTCAAACTCGTCATCAACACGCCGTCCGGGCGGCGCGACGCGCGCGCGGACGACTCGCGCATCCGCCAGGCCTCGATCAAATACAAGGTTCCCTACCTGACGACGCTCGCGGCCGTCCGCGCGGCGGCGGAGGGGATCGCGGCGGCGATGCGCGGCAAGGGCGACGTCCGCTCGCTCCAAAGCTACCACGCCTCCATCGGCGCGTGAGCATGCGTCGGGCGTGGAGCATCCTTCCGGAGGAGTGGAAGGGCCTGCTTGTCGAGAAGGGGTTGCGCCCCTTCCGCGCCGAGCAGGTTCTCCACGCGCTTTACCGCGATTTCATCCACTCGTGGGACGAGGCGACGACGCTCCCGAAGGATTTCCGCGAGACGCTGAAAAAGGAAACGCCCCTGACGGCGACGACGCTTCTCGATGTCGCCGAGTCGCCCGACGGCACGAAGAAGCTCCTCGTCGAGTTCGAGGATCGCGAGGCCGTCGAGACGGTGCTCATTCCCGCGCAAGGCCGCCTCACGCAATGCATTTCGACGCAAGTCGGCTGCGCGATGGGCTGCGCGTTCTGCGCCTCTGGCGCGAACGGCCTCGTCCGCTCGCTCGCCGCCGACGAGATCGTCGCGCAGTTCTTGTTGGCGCGGTCGTTCGGCACGGTCACGAACCTCGTCGTGATGGGCATGGGCGAGCCTTTCGCGAACTACGACGAGACGATCCGCGCCTTGAAGCTGATCAACTCTGGCAAAGGCCCGAACCTTGGCGCGCGGCACATCACGCTCTCCACGTGCGGTGTCGTGCCGGGCTTCCAACGCCTTGCCAACGAGGGCATCCAGTTCGAGCTTTCCGTCTCGCTGCACGCGCCTTTTGACGCGCTCCGCAACGAACTCATGCCCGTCAACAAACGCTGGCCCTTGGACGAACTGCTCAAAGCCTGCGCCGCCTACACGAACGCGACGAAGCGGATCATCACGTTTGAATACACGCTCATCAAGGGCGTCAACGATTCCCGCGCCTGCGCGGAGGAGCTGGCGCGGCGCGTCAAGCGCGTGCCGGGCGCGAAGGTGAACTTGATTCCCCTCTCCCCCGTCTCGCACCGCCCCGACTTCCACACGCCCGACGAGGCCACGCTTTTGATGTTCCTCGACGTGCTGATGAAGAACAAGGTTCAGACGATGCTCCGCCGCTCGCGTGGCAAGGCGGCGAACGCCGCGTGCGGGCAGCTCCGACTGCGCCGCCAAAGCCATGGTTAAGTCGGGTCTCACGAAGGACGAGCTCATCGCCTGGGGCGGCGTCGAGGTCTTCAACCAGGCGTTCGCGCTGTGCAACTCCGGCGACGTCAAGGATGTCGCCTACGACGACGACACGCTCGTGGTCTCCGGGAAGATCATCCAGCCGAGCGGCTGGGAAATGCCCGTCTCCTTCAAACTTTTGGCGGAAGGGCGCATCCGCTCGCTCTGCCCGTGTGCGCAGAACCAAAACTTCGGGCGCATCTGCCCGCACGTCGTCGCCATCGGCATCGCGCTGTGGGTTCTCGAAATGGAACTCCCGGAGGAGAGGCCCGCCTCCAAAAAGGCCGCCGCCACGGACGCGCCCGCCGCGCCGCCCCGCGAGACGTTCATCGAGATTCCGATGAAGCCCAGGATCTTCGCGACGCTCTCCGGCTCTCGCGCCTCGCTTTCCATCGAGGTTCGCGCCCGCTATGGCACGGTCGAGTTCCCGGCGTGTTCCGTCCAAGGCTCGCGCGCGGTCTACCTTGAGGACGAGGACGACCCGCTCGTGCGGCGCGTCCGCTCCGTCGCGGCGGAACGCGCCGCCGTCAAGGAGCTCGCCGACTGGGGCTTCGAGCCGGGCTACAAGCAGGGGGACGTCCGCTACTACACGACGGATCCCCAGCGCGTCCTCACGTTCCTTGGCGCGGGCTTGCCGGAGCTCCGCCGCAAGAACTGGCGCATCGAACTTTCGCCGCGCTTGGAGGAGTGCGTCGGCGACGTCCCGTCCGTCGTCCCGATTGTGACGATCAAGGACGCGCCGGGCGGCGCCTTCGACGTCCACTACACGTTCGAGGCCGCCGGCGAGACGCTCTCGCCCTTGGAGGTTCAGGCCGCGCTCAACCGGGGCGACGGCTACCTCATGCGCGAGGGGCGCGTCATCCTGCTCGACCGCGCGGGCGTCGAGGCGCTCCACGACGTCTTCAGCGACTGCGCCCCGTCGCAGAACGGCGCGGAGCGCGGCTGGTTCCGCGTCAAATACGCCTACGCGCCGTATGTGAAAAGTTCGCTCGCCCTCGTCGATTGCGAGGTGCACGCGGGCAAGGCCAAGTTCTGGCGGACGATGACGCGCCACCAAAACGCGCAGGCGCATTTCGAGAGCGTCCCGCTGGGGAGGCTCGACGACGTGCTGCGCCCCTACCAAAAGCAGGGCGTCTACTGGATGCGGTTTTTGGAGAACGCGGGGCTGTCGGGGCTGCTCGCCGACGAGATGGGCTTGGGCAAGACGCTGCAGACGCTCGCGTGGCTGACGCTCCCACGGGCGGACGCGCGGGCGCACGACGCGCAGGGGCGGAACCTGCCCGCGCTCATCATCGCGCCGACGTCGCTCGTCCGCAACTGGGAGGCGGAGGCGCTCAAGTGGACGCCGCAGCTGCGGACGCTCGTCGTCTCGGGGCCCCAACGCGCGGCCGACTTCGCGAAGATCCCGTCGGCCGATCTCGTCATCACGTCGTATGCGCTCGTCTCGCGCGATTTGGAGGAGGCGTATTTGGGACGCGCCTTCTCCGTCGTCGTCCTTGACGAGGCGCAGCACATCAAGAACCGCCAGACGCGCAACGCGCAGTCGGTGAAGGCGATCCACGCCGTCCAGCACCTCGTCCTCACGGGAACGCCCGTCGAGAACTCCGTTTCGGACGTGTGGTCGATCTTCGACTTTTTGATGCCGGGCTACCTTGGCGACTACGAGACGTTCAAGACGAACTTCGAGGATCCGATTGCGGACGGCGACGGCGCGGAGCGCGTCTTGGGGCGGCTCAAGCGCAAGATCTCGCCGTTCATTCTGCGCCGCGTCAAGAAGACGGTCGCGCAGGACTTGCCGGAGAAGATCATCAAGGTCTCCTACTGCCCGATGACGGAGGAGGCGGAGCGGGAATACGTCACGGCCTTGGGGCGCGCGCGGACGCGGGCGGGCGAGCTCATCCGCGAAAAGGGCTTCAACAAGTCGAGGTTCGAGCTGTTGAGCGTTCTCATGAAACTCCGCCAGATCGCCTCGCGCGCGAAGGTGGACGCCTTCATGGAGCAACTGACACAGGCCATCGAGGAGGGGCACCGCGTCCTCGTCTTCTCGCAGTTCGTCAAGATGCTCACGCTGTTGCGCAAGCGGCTGGAGGAGGCGGGGCTGTCGTATTGCTACTTGGACGGCGCGACGAAAGACCGCCTTGGCGTCTGCGAGAGGTTCAACCGTTCGCGGGACATTCCCGTCTTCCTCATCTCGCTCATGGCTGGCGGCACGGGCTTGAACCTCACCGGCGCGGACATGGTCATGCACTACGACCCGTGGTGGAACCCGGCCGTCGAGGATCAGGCGACGGATCGGGCGCACCGCATCGGGCAGACGAAGAGCGTCTACGTGGTGAAGATGATCGCCTCGGGCTCGATTGAGGAGAAGGTGCTCGCGCTCCAGCGGCGCAAGCAGGCGATCATCTCGGCGACGGTCGGCACGACGGACGCGGAGGTGATGGAGAAACTCTCCGCCGCCGACCTCAACGAACTGCTGTCGTAGGCGAAGT
>CAVEND010000066.1:0-6214 GCA_963616865.1 Faecalibacterium prausnitzii
TCGAGTGCGCTGTCCCCATACCGCGCCGACGGATGTGTGCCGCGTTCGTTCGGCGGCAGCAGCGCGAGGAGGTTCAGAAACCCCGCCTTCTCGAAGAGCGTGAAAATCTCCTCGTCCTTGAACTCCGCCCGCCACGGATCGGCGTTCATGTCGCCCGCCACAAGGACGGGGCGCGTCGGGCTTTCGGGCGTCTCCAGCGCGAGGATCTCGCGGACAGATCGCGTCCGCTTGGCGCGGTTCAAGTCCTTCACCTCCTTCTTGTTCGCCCGGTAGTTCGACTTCAAATGGACGGCGTAGACCTTGCCCGTGACGGACGGCGCGAAGAGGAGTTCCGCGAAGGCGTAGCCGCGTGGCGGCGTCTCCTTCCCCGCCGCCGTAAACTTCGCCCAGCCGTTCGTGACAACGGGCAGCGTCGTCGCGATGAGATCCTGCTGCTGGTCGAAGCGGTCGCGCCGCCGATACGCCGAGAGCGCGGCGACGCAGAGGTTCGTGCGCCCGATCTGCGCGATGAGGTTCGTCGCCGCGTTGCCGCGAATCTCGTTCAGGCAGAGGACGACGTCGTTCGTTCCCTCGGGGTCGAGCGCCGCGAGGGCGTCCGAGAGCATGCGGGCGACGGCGCGGGAAGTCGCCGCCTCGACGTCGGGATGTGCGCGGTGCTCGGCGCGTCCGGACGGAAACCAGTTGCCGTTCCACGTGCCGACGATGATGGCGGAGAGGAGAAGAGAGAGGAACGTGTTCATGGGAGGGTCTGGGGCAGTTTCCCGCCGAGTTGGTGGGCGGGCGAGGATTCGCGGTTGTGCGGCTGGCTGCGGTAGAGCGACCAGCCGTTGTTGAGCCAGAACGAGATGCCGCAGACCCACATCGCCGGGACGAGCAGGCCGTGGTTGCCGGAAATCTCCGCGACCATGACGATCGCCGCCATCGGCGTTCGGATGGCGGCGGCGAGGAAGCCCGCCATGCCGACGAGCGCGAACGCCTCCGGGTGGATGCCGAACGAGTCCGGCAAGAGACGCTGGAAGAGAAGCCCCACCGCCGCGCCAAGCGTCGCGCCGCAGACGAGGGCCGGCGCGAACACGCCGCCGGAGCCGCCGCTCGCCACCGTGCAGGACGTCGCGAGAGCCTTCGCGAAGAAGACGAGAAGAAGCGCGAGGACGGTCAAGGACTCGCCGGAGAGCGTCCGCTGGATGACGGGGTAGCTCGTTCCGAGGACATCGGGGACGAAGAACGCGATCACGCCCGTCGCGAGGCCGCCGAGGGCGACGCGCAGCCACCCCGGGACGGGCAGGGACGCGAACACGCGCTCCGTCCGCGTGAAGCATCGGATGTAGAAGCGCGAGCCAAAGACGATGACGAGCGCGAGGACGAAGTAGGGCAGAAGCCTGAGGCCGTTCGTGTAAACGATGTCCGTGGGCATTGAGAAGAGCGAGCCCCACCCGTAGAAGCAGGCGAAGATCGTGTAGGCGACGGTCGCGGCCGTGAAGCACGGGAGGATGCAGTCGTATTCGATGTCGCTCGACGAGTAGAGGACCTCGAAGCCGAAGATCGCGCCGGCCAAGGGGGCCTGGAAGAGCGCGGCGATGCCGGCGGAGATCCCGGCCGTCATCAAGATGCGCCGCGCCCGCGCGGGGAGCGAGAACCACGAGGCGACGAGGCTGCCGCACGCGGCGCCCAAAAGCGTGACGGGGCCCTCGTAGCCCGCCGAGCCGCCGGAGGCGACGGTCAGGACGGAGGCGACGGACTTCACCGGCAGCACCGCCGGCGGCACGTAGCCGCAGCGGCGGTGGAAGGCGAGGATCGCGCTGTCCGTGCCGCGCGCGTGCTCAAGCGAGTCGAAGCGGCGGATGAGAAGATAGCCGAGGAGTGCGCCGACGGCGGGCAGGACGAGGCAGAGCCAGCGCAAGCCCGACGCGGCGGCGGGACCTGAGATCCACGCGAAGCCGAGGTCGATCAAGCCGCGGAAGGCGGCGACGACGAGCCCCGACAACGCGCCGACGAGCAAGGCCTGGGAGAAGTGCTTGCCCGTGCGAAAAGAAAGGCCCTTCCCCGCGAGGAAGAACCTGAATGACGAAATGGAAAGACGTCGAAACACCTTCCCCTTTTAGATCAAGTTTTTCGCCTCGTTGCACTTGATCTTGCGGCCCTGGATCTCGCGGTCGTTCAACGACGCGCACGCCTTCTCGGCCTCGGCGCGGTTCGGCATCTGGACGAAGCCGAAGCCCTTGCTCTTGCCGTTGGCGCGGTTCGTGACGAGGCGCACGTGGCTGACGGTGCCGAACGCGGCGAACTCTTGGCGCAGCTGCTCCTCGGTCATGTCGTAGCTCAGGTTCCCGACGTAGATCTCGACGGAGCCGTCGGCGGGCGCCGGGTGCGGCTTGCGCTTCTCGAAGGGGCGGTCGTCCTTGCGGCCCTGTTTCGCGCCGCCCTTCTTGGCGGCGTTGGAGCACGCGCACGTGGAGCGGCACGCGCAGACGATCTTCGCGAGGATGATCGCCGCGACGAAGCCGACCGCGCAGGAGAGGGCGGCCAGCGTCCACGCCTGGCACTCGTTCGTTTCAAACAATTCGAAAGTCTTCAGCAGACAGTCCATTTTTTCTTTTCTTTCTTTTTTTGTGTTGTGGCCTCGGCAGACCTCAGTGGCGACCGTAGTCTCCGAGTGATTTCATGCGGCTGGGGTGGCGCAACTTGCGCAACGCCTTCGCCTCGATTTGGCGGATGCGCTCGCGCGTGACGTTGAAGAGGCGCCCGACCTCCTCCAGCGTCCGGCTGAAGCCGTCGGATAACCCAAAGCGGAAATCGACGACCTGCCGCTCGCGGTCGGTCAGGGTGTTCAGGATGTCGCGCAAACGCTCCTTGAGGAGGTGGCCTTCCGTCACCTCGAACGGGTTTTCGCTCGTCATGTCCGGGATGAAGTCGCCGTAGTGCGCGTCGTCGCTGTCGCCCACCTTCGATTGAAGGGAGATCGGCTGCTGCGCGATGCGGCGGACGTCCCGAACCTCGTCGATGGGCAAGTCCATCTCCTTGGCCAGCTCCCGCTCGTCGGGCTCGCGCCCGAGGTCCTGGATGAGCCGTTTCTGGACGCGCATCAACTTGTTGATCTTCTCGATCATGTGCACGGGGATGCGAATCGTGCGCGCCTGGTCGGCGATGGCGCGGGTGGCGGCCTGTCGAATCCACCACGTCGCGTAGGTCGCGAACTTGTAGCCGCGCTTGTATTCGAACTTCTCGACCGCCTTCATGAGGCCGGTGTTGCCCTCCTGGATGAGGTCGAGGAACGAAAGCCCGCGGTTCATATACTTCTTGACGATGGAGACGACGAGGCGGAGGTTGGCCTCCACCATCTTCGTGCGGGCGGCCTGCCCCGCCTTCAACACGCGGCGCAACTCGGCGAACGTCGTGATGAACTCCTCGCCCGGCATGCCGAAGAGGGCCTCGTATTTGGCCATCTTCGCCTTCAGGGCCTTGAGCTCCGCGTCGCGTTTCTTCGCCGCGCGCGTCGGCTGCGTCTTGAGCTGCGTGTATTTCGACACGAGCTGGCGGTAGGGCAGGTAGATCCGCTCGTCGGCCTCGGCGCAGAGCGTCTCGAGGACCTTCTGCTTGAAGCTCAGGTCGTCGAAACAGCGGTGGAGCGCCTCGCGCGCGTTCTTGAGGGCCTTCTCGGCCCCCCGCAGGACGCGGGGCGGCGTCTTCCCGTCGGCGCGCAGCGTCAGATACCGTTCGCTGGCCTCGCGCAGGCGCTTCTCAATGTCCTGAATCTGCTTGCGGAACGCGGGGATGCGCGAGATGTAGGCGTCGCGGTTGTCCTCGAACTTGTCCATGACGATGCGGTCGAAGCGCTCGCCCTTGAGCTCGAGGCGGCTTTGCCCCTCCAGCTTGTTGAGCTGCTCGATATACATCTTCGGGACGAAGAGGAACCGGTTGAAGACATCCTGCGCGACCGTCTCGGACTCCTCGATCGTCGTGCAGATCGAGACCTCCTCGTCACGCGAGAGCAGCGGGACCTGGCCCATCTGGTGCAGATACATCCGGATGGGGTCCTCGATCATGTCCGCCGCGCGCGCCTTCGGGTCGGAGGCCTTGGCGTTCTTCGCGTCGAGATACTTCTTGACGTCCTCCTCGCGGATGACTTGGACGTTGAGGACCTCGAGCATCTTGAGATACTTGTCGGACTGGATCTCGTCGACGATGTTGGACGGGAGGAACTGGTTCAATTCCTCGAACGTCACGTAGCCGCCGTTCTCCTCGCTGCGCCGCTTGACATCGCGGATGATGTCCTTGATGTCCGCGTCGTGGAGGACGGACGCCCCCCCGCCGGCGGCGATGACCGCCTCGGCGTCGGAGGCGTCGAGCTCCATGTCGACGCGGGCGGCCGTCGGCAGGACGGCCTCGGGGGTCTCGGGGGCTTCGCCCTCCTCGCCCTCCTCGCCGGTCAAGCCCTTCAGCTCGGCGCGCTCGACCTCGACGGCGAGGCTGTCGACGTTGAGCTTGGCGGCCTCGCGCTCGAGCTCGTCGACGGAGGCGTCGTCGAACTCGGGGTTGGCGGGAGACTGGACGCGCGGCGGGCGTCCCCGGCGGCCACGGGGCTTCGGGGGAACGTCCGTCCCGGCCGGCGCCGAATCCGTCCAGGGGGCGTTTTTCGCCTCCTGTCCCGATGCGCTCCGAGCCGTCAACGTCTTTTTTGTCCTCGCCATAGTTTCTCCAAGTCTACAATTCACCCACTCTCACTTTGTCAAGTGTTATCTGTCATTATATCAAAAAGGCGTTGTCGTGTCTACAAGGAAAAACAAGACGAACGCTGGGTGACAAGAGCGGAACATTGGGTGACAGAAGCGTTTGGAATGGTGGTGGGGCAAGGATTCGAACCTTGGAAGGCGTAAGCCAGCAGATTTACAGTCTGCCCTCGTTGACCGCTTGAGTATCCCACCACAGGGAACTTTCGTTGTCAAAAGTGCGTAAAGTATATCATATCTTCGCCCTCGCTGTCAACTCGCAAAATGGATTCTTGCGCTAAAGGCGTCGCTTGTGGAGGCGGTGGAGGTGGACGAGGAAGAGGACGAGCGCGAACGCCGCATACCACTCCAGACACATGAGAAGCGACCAGGGCGGGACGTCGACGTTGGAGCCGGGGAGGCGGGCGACCGTTTCGGAGATGAAGACCATCGCCTCCGTCATCAGCGCGGCGAGGTTGTTGAAGTGGATCGCGACCGTCGTGGAGAGGAAACTCAGGATGATCCCCAACGCCCCCGCCCCCACCGAATAGGACGCGGCCGCGATGAGGACGAGGTTCGCGAGAATCCCGCCGGGCGTCACGCGGCCGAAGACCATCGCCGCCACGGGGACACCCGCCGCCCACGCCGCGCACGTCAGGGCCAGATGCCCCGTGAAGAACCGCCCCGAGAGGATCAGCCCCAGCATGACGAGATACGAGAGCTGCGAGCCGACGTTGACGATCAACTTCGGGAAAAGGAGGTGCGACACAAAAAACGCCACGACCCACGCCATGAGGCCGTTCGCGCGGCGGTTGACAAGCGGCGCGAGGAAGCAGACGCTCGCCATCAACGCGGCCCGCAAGGCGCTCGGCGGCACACCGATGAGAAGGACATACCCCCAGACGGGAACGAGCGCGACAAGCCCCTGCGCGCGCAACGGCAGGAACGTGAAGGCGACGATCACCAGCAACACCTTGGCGACGATCATGACGTGCAGCCCCGAGATGGCGAAGACGTGGATCGTGCCGGAGTTGACGAACGCCTCCCGCGTGGCGCGTGGGATGAACGAGCGTTCGCCCAGGAGGATGGCGCGGTTGAGGACGACCGTCTCTCGCGCGTGGTCAAGCCCCAACGCCACGCGGCGCGAGAAGTCGCGTTTGAGCGGCGACGGCTCCCGCCGCTCGGTGCGCGCGCGCGTGTCGCGGAGCCAGGGGTTCTCGCGGAGGTGCCGCGCCTCGACGCGCGTCGCGAAGAAGAAGACGGCGAGACCCAGCAGAAGGAAGAAGGGAAACGCCCACCCACGGATGGAGAACCCAAGCCCCACGAGGAACACCCAAAGCGCGGCGAGGGCGAAATACCCCCACGACTCCACGCCATCCGGGCACGTCGAGGCGAGGAGTTCCCCCGCGCCGAACGCGAACGCGCAAAAAAGCCATTTGAGTTCCCCTTTTGTGATCATGGGAACAATTGTAGCACGCGAGGGGGCAAAAGTCCTTTCGCTGTTCTGA
>CAVEND010000067.1:0-6197 GCA_963616865.1 Faecalibacterium prausnitzii
CGCCCTTCTCGACCCGAAACCGCCAACACGGCATCGCCCCTTTCGCCGCGAACGCCGCCTCCCACGACGCGAAGCGGTCGCGGCAACGCCCCGCGTAGAAAAGCTGCTCGCCCGCGTGCGGCGCCGACTGCGCCGCTTCCACATCGCGCCGCGAGCAGACGCACGGATAGATGAAGCCGCGTTCGAGGAGAAAATCACGCGCCGAGCGGTAGATGTCGCGCCGCGCACTCTGGACATATTCCTCGTCCCACGAAAAGCCCAACCACGCGAGATCCTCGCGGAGCGCGACCTCCGCCCCCTTCTTGTCGCGTGGATGGTCGAGATCCTCGATCCGCAAGATGACTTTGCCGCCTTGCGAACGCGCCCGCAAATAGGCGATCAAGAACGTGCGGACGTTGCCAAGGTGGAGCGAGCCCGTCGGCGAGGGCGCGAGCCGCCCGACATAAGGCTTCACAACGCTCAAAGCGCGCCCGTCGCCAACGATGAGAATGTGGAGATGGGCGTCGTGTCGCGGTAGTTGTCGAGGACTTGCCGCGCATCGCGCAGAAGCCCGTCGAGCTCGTTGTAGAGTTTCGGGTCTTGCGCGAGTTTCCCAAGCGTTCCCTCGCCCGACTCGATTCGTGCGGCGACGGCGTTGAGGCTCTCGACGAGTTCCTTCGCCCGCGCCATGAGGTCGCCCGCGTTGAGGCTCTCGGCGGTGGCGCGGAAGGCGGCGATGCCCCCCTTCAAGTCGGCGAGCGTCTGCTCGTCGCGCAAACTCTCCGTGATCGCGGCCATGCCGTTGAACGCCGCGTCCGCCCGCGCCAGCGCGTTGGAGGCGACCTCGACCGTGCCGCGCAAGTCGGTGTAAAGCGTCTCGTCGGCGGAGAGCAGCCGCCCCACCGTTCCCTCGCCACGCGCGATCCGCGCCATGATCTCCGAGGCTTTCTCGGAAATCTCGCGCATCCGCTCCGAGAGGACGGCGAAGTTCGTGACGACCGTCTCGACCTCCTCGCGGGACGTGAGCTTGTTGAGGTTGCTCGCGATGCGCGAGACGTCCTCCATCCAGTCGGTCGGCGGGTCGCCCGCGAGGACTTCCGTCTTGAAGTCGAGGACATCGCCCGTCCCCTCGTCGAGGCTCAGGTAGTAGCCGCCGAGCATGGAGAGTGTGCAGACACGCGCCCGCGCCGTCGAGCGCAGGATGACGTGCTCGTCGATGAGCGCGACGACCGTCAAATTGGAGGGCGAGACCTCCACGTGGTCGATGGCCCCCACCTTCGTGCCGCGATACATCACGTTGTCACGCGCCTTGAGCCCGCCGACGTGCGAGAAGGAGATGCGCAGCGGAACGCGGTGGCGCGTCGAGAAGACGTCCACCCCGGAGATGACGATGGTGAAATACCCCAAGAGGACGAGCACGACGAGCATGAACGTGCCGACCAGGATTTGCGAGAACGTTTCGTTTTTCCGTTTCATTGTCCTTCTCCCTTCGCCGCCGCGATGAACTCGACGACGCGCGGATGCGTCGATTCAAGAAATTCCGCCGGGCTCGCGCAAATGATTGCCTTGCCCCCGTCGAGCATCAAGATGCGCGTCGCCACCTTGAGGACGGGCAGGATGTCGTGCGTCACCAAGACCGACGTGACGCGCCGCGAAGCGTGGATCTCGGCGATGAGCGAGAGAATCCGCGACGACGTGACGGGATCGAGGCCCGACGTCGGCTCGTCGTAGAGGATCAAGTCCGTCTCGCGGACAATCGCCCGCGCAAGCCCCGCCCGCTTCTGCATCCCCCCGGAAATCTCGGCGGGGTAGAGGTCGGCGGAGTCGGCCAGCCCCACGGCGTCGAGCGCGGCGGCGACGCGGCGGTCGATCTCGTCCTCGGAAAGCGACGTCGTCTCGCGCAGGGGGAGCGCGACGTTCTCCGCGACCGTCATCCACGCGAGGAGCGCCCCCGACTGGAAGAGGTAGCCGATGCGCGAGGTGTTCGTGACGACCTCGCCCGCGTCCGGCTCGATCAGCCCCGCGATGTGCTTGAGCGTGACGGACTTGCCCGTCCCCGACGCGCCGACGACCGCCAGAATCTCGCCCCGCGCCACCGCGAAGGAGAGATCCGCGAGAACCTTCTTCTCGCCAAAGGCTTTCGACACGTGTTTGAACTCGACGAGGGCGTCCATCATTCGCAGAAGAGGCGGGTGATCATGTAGCCGGAAATGAGGATCGCCAGGAAGGAGACGATGACCGAGCGTTGCGTCGACTTGCCCACGCCCGTCGCGCCGAGCGACGTCTTCAGCCCCACGTAGGCGGCGATCACGCCGATGAGAAGCCCGAAGACGGCCGACTTGAAAAGCCCCACGGCGAGGTCGCGCCCCGTCGCCATCCAGAGGGCGCTCGTCACATACTGCGAGAAGTCGACCGCCAGCTGCGTCTCGCCGACGAGGCCGCCGCCCAAGGTGCCGATCATCGCGCAGTAGAACGCGATCACGGGGCTCATCAAGACGAGCGCGAGGACGCGCGGCGCGACGAGGAAGCGGACGGGGGAGATGCGCATCACGTTGAGCGCGTCGATCTCCTCGTTGATCTTCATCGTCCCCAGCTCCGCCGCGATGGCCGAGCCCACGCACGCGGAGAGGCAGATCCCGCAGCAGAACGCCGCCATCTCGCGCAGGAGCGTGAGCATGACGGCCGCGCCGAGGTAGGACTCCTGGTTGAAGCGGGCGAGCTCCACGCCCACCTGGAGGGAGAGGATCATCCCCATGAAAAGCGAGACGACCGTGACGACGGGGAGCGTGCGGATGCCCGTCGCGTAAAGCTGGCGGAAGAGGTCGCGCCGCGCGTCGCCGTTGAGGACGACGTGCGGGAACGCGGCGACGGCGCGGGCGAGCAAGAGGACGAACTCCCCCAGCGCGGAAAGGAAAAGCCCCAAAACCCTCATTTCGCCTTGGGCGCCGTCTTCTCCAACTCAATCGCCTCCAAGATGCGCCGGCGCGTGTCGATGACCTCCGCCGAGTCCGGGATGATCTTCAACGCCTTCTCGACGTTGGAGAGCGCGGCGTCGAACTTCTTGAGCTCCAGCTGCAGCATGGCGAGGTTGTTGTAGATCGCCGGCTCGTTCGGCTTGCGGATGAGGCACCTGAGGAGATACCGCTCGGCGAGCGAGAGCTGGTGGAGGCGCAGGTAATACATGCCCAGCGCGAAGTTCGCGTTCGGCTCGTCCGCGTCGGCGGAGAGGATCGTCTCGGCGTAGACCTTCCCCAGCGTGAAGTCGGCGCGGACAAGGGCGAGCTGAAGCCCCTCGCGCGGCGTCAGGGCCTGCATCATGAACCGCTGGCGGCGCTCCATGTCGGCGATGAGGTTCTTGTAGACCTCGTTGCTCTCGTTGAGCTGCTTCGCCATCGCCTGCTCGCGGATCGCCGACTCGGCGTCGCCCTTCGAGTCGTCCACCTCGCTGCGGTAGACGCACATCCGCGCCAGCCGCCACTGGACGACGTAGAAGAGCCGGCGGATGTCCTCGTCCGTGCATTTGGCAATGCCCGTCGAGACTTTGAGGATGTCGAACACGCGAGCGACGAGCTCGTGCGCGACCGCGATGCCCTCAAGCCGCGCCTCCTCGGACGAGAAGCCCGTCGGACGCGAGAGGACGCCGCTCATCGCGGGCAACGCCTTGCCGTCGCGCTTCCACAAGTCGAAGCCCATGAGCGCGGCGGTGTCCTTCAGCCGCTCGGGCTTGTCGCGAATCCACGAGCGCAGCCCCATCGCCGTGTCGATCTTGAAGGAGAAGAGGTCTTCGCCGTCGGGCAGGTTGCGCGTCCGCAGGAACTGGCCGCGCAGCCCCTCGCCGCCCATGAGCGAGTAGCAGAGGATCGGGTGGCCCTGCCGCGCCGACTCGAACTCGATGGCCGCGTCAAGGTTGCCGTCCGAGAAGAGCATCGTCGCGCCCTCCGCCTCGCGGACGACCTCGCGCACGAAATCGCGGATGAGCGCGAGCATGTCGCGGGAGGCCGTCTTGACGCGCCCCGGCAGCATGAAGAGGATGGCGAGGACGGGAATGAGGACGAGGCCGACGTGGCGGACGGCGTTGAGGATGCGCGGAAGCGGCCGCGCCGATTTCGACTTCGCGTCCGGGTCTTGCTCGTCTTCGTCGCCATCGCCGAACGTCAGGGACTCCAAGTGCGCGTGGTTGCGGCAGAGCGCGTCCACGCCGAGGATCGTCACGGAGAAGGCCGCCGTCGCCGCGAGGCAGAAGAGCGCGGACGAGAGGAGGTAGTCCGAGGCGATGGGGAAATGCTCGAAGAACCAGAGCGACGGGATGAGCGAGGACTGCGAGAGCGCGAGAAGCCCGCAGATGAAGTAGACGATGCCGTAGGAGTAGGGCAGGAACCGCTCCTCGTCCGCGCTGTCCGCGAAGCGGATGAGCGAGATGACGAAGGGAACGATGGTGACGCCGATGAGGAGGATCCACCCCGGCAGGTCGGCGGCGGAGAGGAGGCGGTGCGAGTATTCGAGGAGATACGCCATCGGCACGTCGCCGATGGAGCCCGCCGTCACGTCAAGGCCGCCGTGCTTGACATAGACCACGGCGTTGAAGAGGATGCCGAAGACGAACGAGAAGAGGAAGATGAACGTCATGTGCCACTTCGAGACCTCGAAGACGGCGGGGCGCAAGAGCGGCGAGGAGAGCGTCGGCATCACCTTGTAGACGAAGACCGTCACGCAGATGAGCAGAAGCCCGATCAGAAGCCCCAGCGGCGTCGTCGAGGAGAGAAGCCCCAGCGTCAGCGACGAGAGGTAGGCGTATTTCAGCGTTCCCTTGCGCAGGAAGACGAAGAAGAACTCCAGCGTGGCGAGCGTGAGACCCAAGAGGATCGTCGTCTGCGAGAAGCACTGCCCCGCCATCCACACGGGCTCCGAAAAGACGAAGACGCACGCGCCCACGAACGAGGCCAAGCGCATGACGAGCGTCCGCCGGGGGGAGTGCTGCGGCCGCCGGCGCATGGCCAAGGTCAGCCATTCGCGGAAGACGGCGTAGCAGAGGACGGCAAAGATGGCGATGGACAAATGCCCCAAGAGCCGCAGAACGCCGACACCGATTTGGATGCCGAAGATCGAGAAAAGGATCGACGACGACCAGGTGATCGCGCTTGAGAGGATCGTCGCGGCGGGGCGCAACGACGCGGCGACGATGGAATCGTTCCACGCTTGCGGGAGAAGCCAGGGGAACTCCCACGCCCACGAGACCGCGAAGACGAAGACCGCCAAAAAGGCGACAATGATTAAATCGCCCAGTCCGATGCGTTCGGCCTGAGCGACTTCTTCTTTCAGAAGTGTTTTTAATTTCATCTTATTTCCGACGCTTCAACGCCAAAAGTCCCATGCCAAGCATCAACAACACCGCCGACGAAGGCTCCGGAACCGCCGTGTAGCCGCTCGCGTGCCAAGCCGTGACGTTGGGGGTAGAAAGTTTATCTGTATAAATATGACCGCTCAAGTTAGCATACGCCACGGTATCAGATTTCGCAAGCGTCGTTTGCGTGTTCGCATCCTGCCAATTGACAAGCTCAACATAGAACGAATAACCTGAATAATTGGTGACATCAACGGAAACTATCTGACCTGTCGTCGCCGTTGTATCAAGCTTCGTGGTTATGTCGCCCGAAGTCGCATAAATTCTGAACTGGTTCGCGGTCGGGAATGTAGTGTTGTAATCGGCCGTATCGACCTGCCACCAAAGATAGGCCGCCTGCGTCGAAAGCGAGACGAACAACGCCGCGAAACCAACGAGAATATGTTTCATCTTTTCCCTATTCCTTTCAATTTGAAGAGGTCGTGCTGGGGAGGCCAGTCCAAGTCACCTTCGCCGCCGAAGAAGCACCCTTGGCACTCATATACCATGCGCCCTGACCCGCCGAAATCTTAGCGGAATCAGTGCTATAAGTGTTTGTGTTTGTATCCTGAGAATACCCTGTCTTCTTCGCCCACGCCTTACTGCTTTCACCATCGGTCGTAATGGTCGTGTAGACGAGGAGAGTTCCACCGTCCAAGACAATCACATCACCATCCGCGACATCCGACCAAGTCGCGTTCTTGTTGAGATCCGTCTCGCCCACGGCGGGAGGTGCGATCAGCGTGTAGGCGGGAGTATCCGTTGTGCCCTGCGCCATCGTCACCTCGCACGTCGAAGACGAAGGCACTTGGCCGTAGAGGTAGATGGACGATGACTT
>CAVEND010000068.1:0-6143 GCA_963616865.1 Faecalibacterium prausnitzii
AGGCGGCCATCGACTCCCTTTTGATGAGCCAAGTCCGCGAGAACGCGCGTCCCGTCGCCGTCAGCGAAACGAGCGGCCTTGAAAAGCGTCTCGCCGAGGAGCGTCAACCGAAGGCGGCGAAATCGCCCACCCCGACGACCGCAACCGCGCCAGCCTCCGCGAAAACGCCAAACGCACCCAAGGCGCAACGTTCGGCCAAGGCCGCGCCCGCCAAATCCGCGCCCTTGTCGCCCGTTGACGAAATCGTCCGCGCCCTTGACGAATCGGATTACGAGTTGGCGGAGCGTCTCATCGACGCGGAGCTTAAGGAGAAGCCGAATGACGCGACGCTCCTCATTTTGCGGGCGGCGAAGGAATCGGCCGAGGGCGACGTCCGCGCGGCGGAGCGGTCGCTTGACGCCGCCATCCAGTCGAACCCGCGCAGCCACTTCGCGTTCTACAACATGGCGCTCCTCAAATTGAAGACGCGCACGGACGACCAGGACGGGGCGCGGCGTTATTACGAGACGGGACGCGCCTTGGGCGGCCCGCGGGACCCGGAAATCGAGGTGCTTCTCAAATGACCCTCCTCGCGACCGCCCTCTTGTCCGCCGCGTTGACGGCCCCGGATCTCCTGCGCGAGTGCCGCTCGCAGATCCCGCAAAACGCCGAGCTCACGGGCGAGATCGTCATGCGCTCGAAGCGCGGCATCGTCCTTTCGCGCCACGACTACCGCCTCGTGCGCACGGGCGGCGAGACGAGCCTCTTTCTCGACGGGCAGGCGCTCGACCTCAAAGCGAACCCCGTGGAGCCGCTCGCGGGAACGGACGTCACGCCGTCGGATCTCGCGCTCGACTACCTTTCGTGGCCCGACGTCTCCTTCGACGAGGCACGCGAGGGCGAGACGGTCAACGGCTGCGCGGCCTCGATCCTCGTCCTGCGCCAAGGCGAGCGCAAGGTGCTCATTTGGATCGACCGCAAGACGCACGCGCTTTTGCAGGCCGAGGAGTGGCGCGGCGAGAAGCCCTTTCGGCGGCTGTGGGGGACGCGGCTTAAAAAGTTTGGCGAGCGCTGGATGGCGAACGTCATGGAAGTTGAAACACTTGGCTCCGGTCACCGGACCAAAATAACCGTGGAGGAACTCAAATGAAAATCATCAAACGGACGCTTCTTGTTCTGGGGTGTCTCGTCGGACTCGTCGTTCTCGCGCTTCTCGCCCATCCGCTGTGGGTGGGGTGCGTCGTCAAAACCGCCGTCAAATGCGTGACGCCGCGTGTGGCGGGCGTTCCCGCCCACTTGGATCAGTGCAAGATCAACTTGTGGACGGGCAAGGTCGTCCTCAAGGGGTTTGACCTCTCGAACCCCGCCGGGTGCTCAAGCGCGTCGGCCGCCCGTGTCGGGTCGCTGTCGGTCTCGTTCGACACGCTCTCCGTCTTCAAGGACGCGATCCTCATCCACGACATCGCCATCGACGACGTGTTCGTCTCCTGCGAGAAGGGCGATTCGGGGAAGATGAACTTCACGGAGTTGAGCGACAACGCCGCGCAGGCGACGTCGTCGGACGACACGATTGAGGAGGAAGTCGCCGAGGCGCGCGAGGACGAGGCGGAGGGCGACGTTGACGACGACGGCGCGAAGGTCATCATCGAGAAGGTCTCCGTCTCGGGCGTGACGGTCTCGATGATGGGCGTTCCCGTGCCGATCCCCGGCACGATCACGCTCACCGACATCGGCAAAGAGTCGGGCGGCGTCTCGCCCATGGGGGCGTGCTTGGAGATCTTCGCGCAGGTGCAGAAGTCGCTGGGTTCCGTCGGCGAGGGGCTGACGGCGCTTGGGAAGGGCGGGCTTGATTTGGGCAAGTCCGGCCTCGACTTGGGCGCGGCGGGTGTCACGAACAGCCTCGATGCCGTCAAGAACCTCGACTTCGAGGGTGCCAAGGACATTCTCGACTCGACGGGCGACGGGCTGAAGGACGTCGGCAAGGAGTTCGAGAGCCTCGGCAAGGGCGTCCGCGATTTGTTCAAGAAGAAGTGAATGAAAATTTGTTCAAGTAGAAACAACGAAGAAGGAGAAACATGACGAAGAAAAAAGATCGCCGCGTGGACATGACGGTCGAAGGTCTTGAAGAGGACTTCGCCTGGCATTTGAGGTATTCGCTCGCGAAGGGCGCGTCGCGCACGACGCCGCGTGACGAATACACCGCTTTCGCGACCGCCGTCCGCGACCGCATTGTGGAGCGTTGGATCTCGACGCAGGAGGAATACGACAGGCAGAACACGAAGCGGGTCTACTATCTTTCCTTGGAGTTCCTCATCGGCCGCCTCCTTGGCAACAACGTCATCAACCTGAAGGCCGACAAACTCTGCGACGAGGCGCTCAAGAGCTTCGGCATCGACTGGAAGAGTCTGCGCGACTACGAGACGGACGCGGGGCTCGGCAACGGCGGCCTCGGTCGGCTCGCGGCGTGCTACGTCGACTCCATGTCGACGCTCAACCTCGCGGGCATGGGCTACGGCCTGCGCTACGACTACGGCATCTTCCGCCAGAAGATCGTCGGCGGCTGCCAGGTCGAGGAGCCCGACCAGTGGCTCAAGGACGGCTACCCGTGGGAGATGGCGCGTCCCGAATACGCGCAGCAAGTCCATTTCGGCGGCCACGTCGAGTGCCTCACGAAGGGCGGCCGCCAGAAGTGGATCTGGGTGCCGGCCGAGACGGTGCAGGGCGTTCCCTACGACTTGCCCATCGTCGGCTACGACAAGGCCGTGAACTCGCTCCGCCTGTGGAGCGCGCGCGCCGTCGATGAGTTCGACCTCGCCGACTTCAACAAGGGCTCCTACGTCGAGGCCGTCGAGACGAAGGTTTTGGCGGAGAACTTGACGAAGGTGCTCTACCCGAACGACAACACGATGCAGGGCAAGGAGCTGCGCCTCCGCCAGCAGTATTTCTTCGTGAGCTGCTCGCTGCGCGACATCCTGCGCCGCTTCCACCGCTCGAACACGTCGCTCTCCGACTTCCCGAACAAGGCCTTCATCCACTTGAACGACACGCATCCGACGCTCGTCATCCCGGAGTTGATGCGCATCTTCATCGACGAGGAGGGGCTTGATTGGGATCAGGCCTGGGATCTGACGAAGCGCGCGACGGGCTACACGAACCACACGATTCTTCAGGAGGCTCTCGAACGCTGGCCCGTGGCGATGATGGAGCGGCTTCTGCCGCGCCACCTCCAGATCATCTACGAGATCAACGGCCGCTTCCTCCAGAAGATCTCCTCGCTCTACCCCGGCGACGTGGCGAAACTCCGCCGGATGTCGCTCATCGACGAGAGCGGCGAGCGGTATGTCCGCATGGCGAACCTCTGCCTCGTGGGCTCGTCGTCCGTGAACGGCGTCGCGCAGTTGCACTCGCAGATCCTGAAGGAGGATCTCTTCAAGGACTTCTACGAGCTCTGGCCGGAGAAGTTCCACAACGTGACGAACGGCATCACGCCGCGCCGCTGGCTCCTCAAGGCGAACCCCGCGCTCTCCTCGCTCATCACGGAGACGATTGGCGAGAACTGGATCACGCACCTCGACGAGTTGAAGAAGCTGGAGAAGCACGCCTCGGACGCGGCCTTCCTCGCGGAGCTCGCGAAGATCAAGCGCGCGAACAAGGAGACGCTCGCCGCCTACACGTCGCGGCAGCTCGGCATCACGCTCAACCCGCACGCGATCTACGACGTCCAGGTCAAGCGTTTGCACGAATACAAGCGCCAGCTCATGCTCGCGCTCTACATCATCATCTTCTACAACCGCCTCCTGAACGACCCGAAGTTCGACCCCGTGCCGCGCCAGTTCATCTTCGCGGCGAAGGCGGCGCCGGGCTACTACATCGCGAAACTCATCATCCGCCTCATCCACGGCATCGCCTCCGTCGTCAACACGAACGCGAAGACGCGCGGGCGGCTGTCGGTCGCGTTCCTCCCGGACTACCGCGTCTCGCTCGCCGAGAAGATCATGCCGGCCTCCGAGGTCTCCGAGCAGATCTCGCTCGCGGGCATGGAGGCGTCCGGGACGGGCAACATGAAGTTCATGATGAACGGCGCGTTGACGCTCGGCACCTACGACGGCGCGAACGTCGAGATCAACGAGGAGGTCGGCGACGAGAACATGTTCCTCTTCGGCCTCCGCAAGGAGGACGTGGCGCGTCTGCGTCCGTCCTACGTCTCGCGGGACTACTACAACAAGGACCCGGAGATCAAGATGGCCATCGACATGATCCGCTCCAACGTCTTCTCGCTGCTGGAGCCGGGTCTGTTCGACCCCATCGTGCGCAACCTCCTCGACTACAACGACTACTACATGCTCCTCGCCGACCTCAAGGACTACTGCCGGGCGCAGGATCTTGTGGACGCGACCTACCGCGACGCGAATAAGTGGAACACGATGTCGCTCGTCAACATCGCGCGGTCGGGGCGGTTCTCGTCGGATCGCGCCGTCCTGGAGTATGCGAAGGACATCTGGCACATCGAGCCCGTCAAATTCGCCTGATGGAGTCGTGCCGCGAGGAGTGGTATGACGCGAACGCGCGCGTCGCGGCGGTTTTCGTGGATGTCACGACGCCCGCCCGCGCGCTCGCCCGCGCCCACTTGTGTGGGCCGTCCGCCGCCTACTGCCTCTCGAAGGGGCTGGCCGCCGCCGCGCTTCTCGGCGTGGATTTGAGTGCGGCGGACGAGACGCTCATCTTGCAAGTGAAAGGCTCAGGCCCCTTGGGCGGGCTTCACGTCGAGTGCTCGCAAGATGGCGCGTTGCGCGGCTACACGGAAAAGAAAATCCTCGACGACCTTGACGCGGGCGGTTCGCGGAGCGACCGTCAGATCTTGGGGAAGACGACGCTTCAGGTGACGCGCTCCATTCCGGGGCGCATCCTCTCGCAGGGCGTCGCCCCGACGCTCAACGACTATTTGACGACATCGCTCCAACGCCGCGCCGTCCTCGCCGTGGACGCATCCGTCTCGGAGGATGGCGACGTCCTCCTTGCGCGGGGTGTGATGGTCGAGGCGTTGCCCGACGCGCCGGACGAGACCGCCGTCGCGCTTCCGAAAAACCTCTCCCTCGCCGCGTCGCCTCGGACGATGTTGGCGAAACTTGGACTTCGCGGCGCGGAACTCCGCAAAACAACGCCGCTTGTCTTCAAGTGCCGCTGTTCGCCGGAACGCGCCCAAGCGACGCTCGCGGCTCTCTCCCCGGAGGAACGGGCGGAACTGCCCGCGCGTGTGGACGTGACGTGCCACATGTGCGGACGCACTTTTTCCGTGCCACGGCCATGAAACACCGCGTCGTCGTCGAGATTGACCTGAAGGCCCTCGTGCGCAACTACCGGCGGATCGCCACGCGGGTTCGGCCGCTTGATGTCCTCGCCGTCCTCAAAGCGAACGCCTACGGCCTCTCCGTTGGGGCGTATGCCGAGGCACTGATGGACGCGGGTTGCCGCCATTTCGGCGTCGCCGAGCCGTTCGAGGCGCTTGAACTCGTCAAGAAGGGCGCACCGAACGTCCAAATCCTCTCGTCGATTCTGCCGGACGAAATCGCGGAGATGGTGCGCAAGAACGTCGTCTTGCCGGTCGTCGATCTCGATTCGGCGAAACGCATCGCGTCGGTGGCGACGCGGTTGCGGAGAAGGGCGCGGGTCCACATCAAACTCGACACCGGCATGGGGCGGCTTGGGATCTTGTCGTCGCGTGAGGAGGATATCCCAAAAGTCATTTCGACGATTCGGGAGATCGAAAAGTTGCCCGCCCTCGACTGCGAGGGGATCTTCTCGCATTGCCCCATGGCCTACGACCCCAAAGATCCCTTCACCGCGCATCAGGTGAAGTTGTTCAAGACGGTTCTTGGCGCGTGTGCGCGAGAGGGCTTCCGCTTTCCGTTCGTCCACATGGCCGCGTCGGATGCCATCAACAACTTCCCGGAGACGTGCCGCAAGCCGTTCACGCTCGTGCGCACGGGCATCAACCTCCACGGCAGCTTCGACCCGGAAGGGCGCAAGGCTCTCCATGTCGAACCCGTCCTCACGATGCGGACGGTCGTCGCGCAAGTGCGGCACCTCCCGGCGGGGACGACGCTCGGCTATGGGCGGACGTGGTGCCTCAATCGTCCGTCGAAGATCGCGACCATTTCCGCCGG
>CAVEND010000069.1:0-6090 GCA_963616865.1 Faecalibacterium prausnitzii
GGAACAGGAACAGCGTGACGACGAGCGCCATCAAAACGCCGAAGAAAATCGAGAGCGTCACCATGCGCTTTCGCGCCTTGTTTTGCTCCGCGTCAATATACTGTTGAAACGCTTTCAGGACGGGAAAATCCTCAGTCCCGTCACCAAAAACACGCACGGCATTCTCAGATTCCATCTCTCCCTCCTTTGCGCATAATCTATGTTATGTAAACTACGGCTCTTCTTCTTGAAAGACATACCACGTTCGGACGGACGAGTCCTTCAAGTCGTCCATGGCCTTGTAAAGAGCGGAAAGCGGCGTCGTGGGCTTCGCGTAAATGAAACACGTGTCGGTGTCGCGATGTTTTTTCGCCTCGGAAAAAGTGATCGTCGTTGGCGTCAGTTTTGGATCGAGTCCCTCGACCGTCCAGTCGGCTTCGATGAAGACGAGCGTGTTCGTTTCACCAAGGGTGAGCTCGAATGGCTGGACGAGACGGTTTTCGCGCTTCCGCCACCGCTCGTCCGGGAGGAAGGCCTTGAAGAAAAGTTGTCCCTCGTTGCGACCGTTGATCTTCACGCGCCGCGAATCGACGAGCGCGAGAGCCTTGGCGACTTGTCCCGCCTCCGCCACCGTGACCGTGGGCGCGAAGTTCACCTGCGCGTCAATCTCGCTTGTTTCCGAGGCCTCCTTCAAATCGGCCAACAAGGGGGCCCCGCCGCCGGGGGTGAGCGTGAAGGTTCTTTTGTCGGGCATCGACTTTTCGTCCCACGAGAGGGTGAATGTGTGGCGAGCCCCCTTCTTCAGCGTCGATTTCGCGACATGGCACCCGTAGACGGTTGACTGGCTGTAGTGCGCGGCAAAGACAAGCGGCGATTGCGGGAGCGAATAGAGCGCGAAAACGGCGAGCGGCATGTTCGTCCCCGCGTCGCAGAGACCTGAGGCAAGCCTCTTCCCGCCCGTGTAGACGATGGGCGACGCTTCAACGGTCTCTGGGTAGCGCGTGTCAAGGAACTCGTCAAGGCTGGGCGACAAGGTGAGTGTGCAGCCAACGGGCCAAAGAACGCACGAGGCGGGGTCTTCCGGTTTTCCGCGTGGCAGACCCGCCTTCTCCAAGCGGCGGCAAAAGTCGTCCACGGATTCCTCGATCAAGAAAAGCGACTCGTAATCGCGGTCGGAATCCGCCCCCACGAACGCGAACTCGACGGGAGTCCCCTTCTCGACGCCCGTGGCGACCGCCGTGAACGAGATGGACGTCGCGAGAAGAAGCGAGAGCACGAGAAATCCCCTTTAGGACTGTTTCAGCCGCTCGACGGCGCGTTTGAAGCCCTCGGCGCTGCGGGCGATGATCGCCTCGTCGACGCTGCTGGAGATGCGCACGTAGCCCGCGTAGCCAAAGCCGCTTCCCGGCACGACGAGAATGCGCTCGTCGACGAGCGCGTCCACGAAGACCTTGTCGTCGGGCACGGGGCTTTTCGCGTAGAAGTAAAACGCGCCCTTCGGCATCGGGAACGTGATGCCCGCCCGCGTCAGAACCTCGGCCATGAGTTTGCGGCGGCGGTCGTAGATTTCCAAATCGACCGTCTCGCTCAACAGCGCGGCGGCGAGTCGTTGCCCGATGACCGGCGCGTTCACAGACCCCAGCGTGCGGTTCGTCAAGGTGATCGCCGCGAGAAGTTCGTCCTCGTTCGGAAGCGCCGGGTTCGCGAGGAAATAGCCGACGCGCTCGCCCGCCAAGGACAGCGACTTCGAGAACGACCCGATGACGCACGCCCATTTCGTGAGCGGCAGAATGGCCGGCACCGTCTCGCCGTCGAACGCGAAGACGCGATACGGCTCGTCGGCGAGGAGGAAGAGCGGACGCAAGCCCCCCGCCGCCTCGCGCCGCCTGTTCTCCTCGTCCACGCACGCGGCGAGTTCCTTCAAGACGGCGAGCGGATAGACGCACCCCGTCGGATTGTTCGGCGAGTTGATGATGATCGCGCGTGTCCGAGGCGTGATCGCCTTTCTGATCGCCGCGATGTCGGGATGAAAGAACGGCTCCAAGGACGGCACGGGCTTCAAGACGCCGCCGAAGTGGCCGCAGTAAGATCCATACTCGACGAAGTAAGGCGCGGGCGTGATGATCTCGTCGCCCGGCGAGACGACGGCGCGGAAAAAGGCGACCATCGCCCCGGCCGCGCCCACGGTCATGACGACGTCTTTGCCTTTGAGCGGTGTCTCCTGCTGGCTTGTGAGGAACGTCGCCATCGCGTCGCGGACGGCGGGAATGCCCGCGTTCGGGCAGTAGCCAAGCCCCAGGGGCTTGATGGCCGCGTCCGCCAACTGGACGAGAGCCTCCTTCGCGCGCGCGGGCGGCGGCACGTCGGGGTTGCCGAGCGAGAAGTCGCACACGGCATCCTCGCCAAACTGTTTTTTAAGTTCGATCCCCTTCTCGAACATCTTGCGGATGAAGCTCGACGAGCCCATCGCGTGTTGAATGTCGTCCGTCAAAAGCTGCATGGTCACTCCTCCTCCTCTTCGCCGTCCTCCGACGACGACTCCCCTTCCGACGGCTCGGCGGCGGGAGCCTCGCTTGAAATGTCGGGGAAGATCTGGTTCATCGTCTTTTCGTATTCCGGGAACTGGGCGATGACCTCGCGCACCATCTGCTCCGCCTTCTCGCCCGCCCCGACGACCTCGGCGCAGACGAGGCGCATCGTCAGCGCCGCGCCCGTCATCACGTCGGCCCACTCGCGCAGGTTCAGCGACGAGTTCTTGCGCCCGTTGATGATGTAGTGGTTGATGATCTCGTTGAAGTTGCCGGGATAGTCGCGGTAGAACTTCTGCCACGCGACCTTGATCGGCTTGCGCTTGCCGTGGAAGATGACGGAAATCTCGCGCTCGTTCACATCGACGACCTTGCCGTTGCGGAGCGCACTCTTGATCCGGCCGCTGAAGACGTGGTTTTTCAACTTGGCGATGAAGAGATCCTGAACCTTCTTCATGTCGTTGACTTTCCGCAATTGGAGATCGCGCATCAACTGCCCTTCCGCCGTCTTGAAGTTCTCGCTCGCCTGGTTGAGCCGGTCGGTGGCGAGTTTCCAGTTGAGCTGCCTGAAGCACCCTTGGACGGACAGCGCGTCGAACTGCTGCTGGATGGACTCCGTCTCGGCCGTGACGAGGGCGGCCCTCTCGGCGGCCTTCTTCGCGAGACGCGCCTCCTCGGCCGCCTTCTCACGCGCCTCCTTCTCGGCGCGCGCCGCCTCGGCCTTCTTGACCTTGAGTTCCACGATGGTCTGCGAGATCACCTTCTCGCCGCGTGAATGGATGTGCGCGAGAGCCTTCTTCACGTTCGTGACATCGGACGACGAGCGCATCTCCTCGTATTTCTCCTTGACGGTCAGCGAGAGGTTGCCCAACGCCTTGGCGTTCTCCTCGGATTGCGTCTGATACTTGTTCGCCTCCTCGCACAACGCCAAGATGGCCTGCGCCGTCCGCGAGATCTTGATCTGGCTCGCCTGGCAGCTGTAAGCCTTGAGCCAAAGCCCCTTCATGTCCTCCACGGCCTTGGGGAGTTCCTTGGGTTCGGGGGCGGGCGGCGGAAGCGTCGCCTCACCCGTCGGCGCGGTGGCGGGAGCGACGGCCGTTGCGGTGGCCGGGGTCGCCGGCGCCACGGCCTGCGACACCGCGACAGCACCGTTCGTTGGGCTGGCCGCGCTGGCCGGCGCGTTCGTCTGCGCGAGAACGGCCAAGAGCTCGGCCGATTGCGGCGGCTTCATCTCGGCCGCGAAATCGGGCAGGAGTTTCGCGAGTTCCGTCGTGTATTTCTCGCACGACGTCTCGGCGCGCGCGGCGAACTCCTTGAAGTCGCGGTCGAACGTCTCCACCGCCTCCTGCGTCTTGGCGATGGATTTCCGCGCCTCGTCCATCTTCGTCACGACGAGGGCGTTGAACTCGTCCTTCTGCGCCTGCTCGTTGGCTTTCGTATACCAGACAAGCCCGCCGATGATGGCGCCAATCGCCAACAACCCGCCAAGGACGAAGAGGACGACCTTGAGGCCGAGGCTCCCGGACTCCTCCTCGTCGTCGTCCTCCTCTTCGCTCGCCTCCCGCTTCTTCTCTTCGTCGAGGACTCGTTTGAGCGACGACGACTCCGCCGAGGGCTTCTTGAACGTCACCTTGCGCCCGCGCACGACGAACGGCTTTTTCTGCGACGGCGAAGAACCCGCTCCCTCCTTGGGAAGCGCGGGCATCTTCTGCGTCAAGCCCGTCGTCAGGACATCGACGAACGCCTGGCGCAGGGCCTCGAAACTCGGATAGCGGTTCTCGCGGTCGCACTCGATCATCTTCATGACGAGCGCGTCGACGGCGGGCGAGATGTCGTGGCGGATTTCGCTGGGCTTCTTCGGCCGACCCTCGAACCGCTTTTTGACGACGGCAATCGTGTCCTCGCCCTCGAACGGCGCGACCCCGGTGAGCGCGTGGTAGAGCGTCGCGCCCAAGGAATACATGTCCGAGCGGAAGTCGAGTTCCTCCTTCTTCACCTTCTCCGGCGAAATGTAGTAGGGCGTCCCCCAAATCTCCTTCGTGTCCTTCTGCATGGCGGCGAGCCCGAAGTCGACGAGCTTCGCGTTGCCGTTCGCGTCGAGGAGGATGTTCTCCGGCTTCACGTCGCCGTGGATGATGCCCTGATCCGTCGCGCACTGCAAGGCGAGCATCGTCTGCTGGCAGATCTTCAGGACGCGCTGGATGTCCGTCTTGCCGGGGGCCGCGTTCATGAGCGAGTAGAGCGAGCCGCCCGACGCCAGCTCCATCGCGATGTAGGGCATCCCGTCGTAAAGGCCGAAGGAGTAGACTTGCGCGATGTTCGGATGGATGAGCCGCGCCGCCGCCTGCGCCTCCTTCTTGAACTTCTCGACGAACGCCGCGTCCGACCCATACTCCTTGAGCATGACCTTGACGGCGACGGGGCGGTCGAGCATCTTGTCGCGCCCCATGTAGACGCCGCCCATGCCGCCCGAGCCGATCTCGCGCTCCAGCATGAAGTTCCCGTTCTCGCCGAAAAGGCACGGCGTCTGAATCAAGGGTTCGCTCATTGAATGATCCTCCATCCGGTCAAGGGCCAGAACACGAAGGAGGCGACGCCGCGCAGGTTTTCACGCGGCACCACCCCCCAGTAGCGGCTGTCAAACGAGTTGTTGAAATTGTCGCCGCACGCGAAGTAGTCGTCCGGCCCCATCGTGACGACGCTCGGCCGCCCCGCGACGGGATGCTCCAACTCGTAAGTCTCGCCGGGACGCGCCTTCATGCGCTTGATGTAGTGCGTCCCCTGCGGCAGCGCGGGGATGCCCGTCGTCGAGAAGACCATGACGTCGCCGTCCTGCGGCTGCCAGAAGTTCCACTTCCAGCGGTTGACGAAAATGAAGTCGCCCGTCGTGACCGCCCCCTGCCACACCGTCTCGCCGGCGCGGACGAACTTTCCGTGGAGCGACGCGCACGCGTCCGTCGGCAGCGACCACGACTCACGCGCCGTGCCGACGCGGACGGTCGCGAAGCCGTCGTGGCGCATCTGGCAGTGGACGACGCCCGTCTGCGGCGCGACGCATTCGAGCGTCGTCGAACCCGTCCACGCCCATTTGAGCCACGAGAGGGGCGGGGAGTCCCACGCGGTCGTGGGGACGTTCGCCTCGGTGTGGTAGCCCCAGAGCGTCGGCTGCATGGAGCCCGTCGGGATTTTGAAGGGGCTGTAGAAGTAGGCGCGGAAGGCCATCGCGACGGAGAGCGCGACGACCAGCGTGTCAAGCCACTCGCGACCGTAGTCGGTTAGCGTCTTCCTGCTCACGTGCGGTAGTTCGGGGCTTCTTTCGTGATGGTGATGTCGTGCGGACGCGCCTCGCGCTGGCCGGCGGCCGTCACGCGGTAGAACTTGCCCTTCTCCTTCAGTTCGGGAATCGTCTTGGCGCCGCAGTAGCCGAGCGAGGCGCGGAGGCCGCCGCAGAACTGCGTCATGATCGCCTTGACGTGGCCGGAGTAGGGCACCATGCCCTCGATGCCCTGCGGCACGAGCTCGTCGTCGGCCTCGTTGTCCTGGAAGTAGCGGGCGCGCGAGCCCTTGCCGTTCTTGAGCGCGG
>CAVEND010000070.1:0-6020 GCA_963616865.1 Faecalibacterium prausnitzii
GATGAGCGGGAAAGTGGGAAAGAGGATAAGACGGCGAGCGTTTTTTGGAGCAGGGTGGCGGGGCTGAAGAGGCTTTGCGCGGCCTCGCGGAGCGTTGCGGCGGGATGCGCGGCGCGGAACGCATCGAGCGATGTCAGGATCTCGTCCACGCCGCCGAAACGGCGCAGGGCGCGGACGGGGCGGTTCATGGCGGACGCTTCCAAAACGGACAGCCCGAACGATTCGGGCTTTGTGACATTGCCCGAGACAACCTCGTCGGCGAGCGAGAGACATTCGGGAATGTCCGTTTGCGCCCCCGCGAAGACGACGCGGTTTTGGACACCGAGCGAGGCGGCGAGTTCCTTCAGCTCGCTCTCATACGCCTGATGCCGCTTGTCCGCGCCGCCCACGATGACGAGTTTCGTCCCCTTCCCATGGAGGACGTCGCCCCACGCGGGATCGGGTTCGACATCGAGACAGCCCGCCAGATCGCGGATCAAATGGTCGAAGCCCTTGAGCGGCGTGAGCCGCCCGATGGCCATCACCACCCTGTCGCCCGCTTCAAGCCCCCAGGCGCATCGCAACCGCTCCCGAACGGTCGCGTCGAGCGCGTCCTCGCTGAAGCGGTCGAAGTCGACGGTGGGCGAAATGACGCGGACACGCTTCGCGACATCGCCGCCATAATTCGCGCAGAGGAAGTCTGCCAAAAACCGCGACGGCGTGACGACGAGATCGCCCTTCGTCATCACCGCCGAGTAGCGCGAGACGGAATTGGCCCCGTGCGCGTAGGTGATCCACTTGAAGCCCAGCGTGCGGTTCGCGGCGAGAAAGAGCCACGCCGGGACGCGCGAGTGGGCGCAGACGACGCACGGCTCGCCGCGAGATTCCGCCCGCACGGCGCGGAGGATCTTGCGTAGTTTGAGAACGCGCGGCAGAAAGGAGAGCGGATTCTTCGACTTCAAGTTGAAGGCGATGTGACGCCCGCCGTCCTTTTCAATCTGCGGAACGAGCTTGCCGCCGCGTGAGAGGACAACGGAGCGAAGCCCCGCCTGAACGAGGAGGCGGTTCAAGGAAAGGACGACGCGCTCGACGCCGCCCTCCTCAAGAGCCGGAACGAGGTGGATGACGGTCAATGCTGAACGTATGTCGCGTTGACGGTCTCGAACGGCACGCGCGAGAAGTAGTCGGCAATCGCCGCGTCGTAGGCGGCCGTGTGGGCGAACGCTTTTTTCATCAACTTGAAGCGCGTGTCGAGGCCGAGGGTGCCGCCGTGGTCGGCGAGTTCCGTCACGAGGTTGGCGTAGTCGAGGGGGTCTGTCACGGACGCGACGCGGAGGTAGTTCTTCGCCGAGGCGCGAACCATGCAAGGCCCGCCGATGTCGATGTTCGTCCGCGCCATTTCCGGGGTCACGTCGTCCCGGCGCACCGTCTCGCGGAACGGATAGAGGTTGACGACGACGAGGTCGATGGGCACCGCCGCGAGCCGCGTCATGTCCGCTTGGTGCGCGTCGTTGTAGGTCTCCGAGAGAAGCCCCATGTAGATCTTGAAGTCGAGCGTCTTCACAAGCCCGCCCTGCATCTCCGGCTGTCCCGTGTAATCGGAGACGGCGACAAGCGTTCCTTTCGCGTCGTCGCCGAGAGCCTTTTCGAGAGCCGCGAACGTTCCGCCGGTCGAGTAGATCTTGATCCCCGGACAAGCCTTGACGAGACCTTGCGCGAGCGCGTCGAGGTTCGTCTTGTCGCTCACGCTGACGAGGGCGTTTTTGACGGGGATGCGTTTGTCAATTTCCTTGACGATGTTGAGGGACATGTCCTTCTCCTTCCTGGTCTTTCTGAAGAAAAGTCTTGGCCGAGGCCACCGCCGCGTCGATCATCGCCTCGTTCGCCTGCACGCCGGCGAACTTGACGAGATCGGCCTGCGAAAGAAAATCATGAAGCCGCGCCGTCTGCTCGTTCGTCTGGTGGAGCGTGGAGGAAAGCGCGTCGAAAAACTCCTCCGTCGTCAAGTGCGGGGCCTTGACGCCATACCGACGCTGGATGTAGCGGCGGACAACCATGGTGAGCTCGACGTAAAAGTCCTTCGTCCGCCCACGCGAAGGCCACTTCTTTTTGAGGAGACGGGAGAGTTCCGCCCACGCCCGCTCCAAGGGGCTCATGCGGTGCTCGCGCACTTTTCGGAACGCGAGTCGGGCGAGGAGGACAACCCCCGTCACGAGGAGCGCGGCGAGCGCGAGGAAAAGAAGAATCCAACACGCGAGTTTCCACGAAAGCGGCGGCAGGTCTTTCGTGGGGGAGACTTCCATCTCGCCCGCGACGCTCTCGTAGCGCGGCGCGTCAAAGGTGATGGGGCCCGCGACGAAATCGCCCGCCCCGCCGTCAACCTTGACGACGAAAGCGCGAATCCTGTAGACGGGAGCGCGGGGCTCCGGCACAAGCCGCCACTTGGCCGTCTGGCGGAACGAGCCGTCGGCGGCGACTTGCCGCTCGCCCGCGAAATCCTCCGCGAGCGAGAAGCCCTCGACCCGACTCCGCAAATCGGGGAGCTCCGCCGTGTGGCCGGCGGGACAAGCGAGATCAACCGTCAGAAAGACGCTCTCCGCCGGATCGACCGCCCGCGAATCGGCGGAGACGGCGAGCGACACACCGCCGCGCTCGGCCGAGAGAAGCGCGACACCGAGAAGCAGCGCGGCGATCACGGGGTCTTCCTTTCAATCACCGCGCCCAGCGCGGACAGGGACTTCTCGACGTTGACGTAGCCTCGGTCGATGGACTCGGCGTTCAAGATGCGCGTCGTCCCCTTGGCGGTCAGCGCCGCGATGACGAGGGAGATGCCGGCGCGGATGTCGTTGGAACTCACCACGCCGCCCGACAGGTGCGAGGGGCCCGTCACGACGACGCGGTGCGGGTCGCACGCGACGATCTTCGCGCCCATCTGCCGCAAGTGGTCGACGAAGTAGAGGCGCGACTCGAACATCTTCTCGAAGAAGAGGCACGTGCCGCGTGTCTGCGCGGCGAGGACGATCAGGATCGAGAGGAGATCCGACGGGAACGCCGGCCACGGCCCGTCGGCGACGGACGGAATCGCGTCGCCGAGGTCGTATTTCATTCGGAGGCTCTTCCCCTTCGGGACGTAGCGGAGCGTCCGCGCCTTCGCGTCAATCGTCCACGTCACGCCGAAGCGGGCATACGCTTTCTCCAAAACCTCGAACGGCTCCGGGTCGATGTTCTCCAAGGTGATCTCACCCCGCGTGACGGCGGCGGCGGCGAGGTAGCTGCCCGCCTCGATGTAGTCGCAGCCGACGCGCGCGCGGGCCCCGTGGAGCGAGGCGACGCCGCGAATGACGATGCGGTTCGTCCCCGCGCCCTTGATGTCGGCCCCCATCGCGCAGAGGAGGTTCGCGAGGTCGACGACGTGCGGCTCGCACGCCGCGTGGAAAATGACGGTCTCGCCCGCCGCGAGCGAGGCGGCCATGAGGATGTTCTCCGTCGCCGTCACCGAGGCCTCGTCGAGGAGGATTCGGGCGCCGCGGAGTTTGCCCCGGAACGAGAGGGCTTTCTTCCCCGAAGTCGCTTTCGCCCCCAAGGCGCGGAAGCCCTCGAAATGCGTGTCGAGGCGGCGGTGGCCGATGGCGTCGCCCCCCGGCGGCGGCAGGACGGCGCGACCGAGACGCGCCAAGAGCGGCCCTGCGAAGAGGAAGGACGTGCGGATTTTCGCCGCCAACTCGGGCTCGATCCGCGCCGTCTTGAGACGCGCGGCGCAGAGCGTGACCGTCCCCGCCTTCAAGTCGCGTGAGACGCGGACGCCGAAGGACTCGGCGGCGGCGAGCATGGAGCGGACGTCCTTGATCTCCGGGACGTTCTCCAGCGTGACGGGCTCCTCCGTCAGGAGCGCGGCGGCGATCATCGGCAGGACGGCGTTCTTGTTCCCCGGCACGCGATGCGTCCCCGACACTTTGTGACCGCCACGAATGACCAACTCCGCCATTGTCAAACCCTCTTGCGCGCGCGCCGCTTGAAAAAGGCGCGGATGTCCTGAATGTAGGGCTTCGACGTGTCGATGGCGAGCGTCTCCAACCCCTCTTTCCTGAAAAACCTGAACAACTCCTCGCGCTCGCGCGAGGCCGTTTCCGCGAACGCGCGGCGCACGGACGCGCTCGACGTGTCCACGAGTTGCAAATCGCCCGTCTCGGGATCCTCCAACTCGACGAGGCCGACGTCCGGGAGTGCGCTCTCCGCCGGATCGCTCACCGGCACACAGATGAGGTCATGATGCCTTGCCGTCGCCCGCAACAGTTTCCACACATCCCCGCACTTTTCCACCCCCAAAAAGTCGGAGACGAGAAACACAACCGCCCGTCTCTTCTGAACGCCGTTCAGGAACTTGAGCATTCCCTCCAAATCCGTGCCGCCAGCGGCTTCCTCCTCCGTCGCCAAAACCTCACGCGCCAAGCGCATGACGCTGTCGCGCCCCTTGCGCGGCGGCAGGAACTTGACGAGGCGGTCGGAGAAGAGGATGAGGCCGATCTTGTCCTGGTTGCGGATCGCCGTGAGCGCGAGGAGCGCCGTCACCTCGGCGGCGAGCTCCATCTTCGAGCGACCCACGCTGCCGTAGGTCTGCGACCCGGAGACGTCCACGAGGAAGAGGATCGTGAGCTCCCGCTCCTCGGCGAACCGCTTGATGTGGGGCGTGCCGGTCTTCGCCGTCACGTTCCAGTCGATGGCGCGGACGTCGTCGCCGAAAAGGTAGGGGCGCACCTCGTCGAACTCGACGCCCTGCCCCTTGAACGTGGAGTGATAGTCGCCGGCGAGTTGATCGTCGATCAACTTGTTCGTGAGGATCCTGATCTTCCCCACCTTCGCCATCAACTCGCGGACGTTCGTCACGACGGCGCGTCCTCGTTACGGCACGGGAACCTGGTCGAGGATCTTGTCGATCATCTTGTCGCTCGTCAGCCCCTCCGCCTCCGCCTCGTAGGTGAGGAGGATGCGGTGGCGCAGGACGTCGTGGACGACTTCCTTCACGTCCTGCGGCGTCGCGTAGGCGCGTCCGCGCAGGAGCGCGTGGCCACGGGCGGCGAGGTTGAGCGCGAGCGTGGCGCGCGGGCTCGCCCCGTTCTGGATCATCTCGCCTTGGTTCTCGCGTGTCGCGAAGACGAGATCAAGAATGTAGTCGCCCACCTTCTCGTCGCAGTAGACGTCTTTAAGCGTCTCGCGCAACTCGCGGATGTCGTCGGCCCCGCAGATCGGTTTCGCCTCGGGCGCGGCCGCCTGCTCGGCGAAACGCTGCATGATGCGCCGCTCGTCGGCCTTCGAGGGCGTCTCGACGAGGCACTTGAACATGAAGCGATCCACCTGCGCCTCCGGGAGCGGATACGTCCCCTCCTGTTCGAGCGGGTTCTGCGTCGCGAGGACGAGGAACGGCTGCGGCAAAGGATACGTCTCGTCGCCGATTGTCACCTGACGCTCCTGCATCGCCTCCAAGAGAGCGGACTGCACCTTCGCGGGGGCGCGGTTGATCTCGTCCGCGAGGAGGAGGTTCGTGAAGACGGGCCCTTTCTTCGGCGTGAACTCGCCGGTCTTGGGCGAGTAGATGAGCGTGCCGACGACATCGGCGGGGAGCAAGTCGGGCGTGAAGGAGATGCGCCGGAACGAGAGGGAGATGACCTTCGCGAGCGTGTTCACGGAGAGCGTCTTCGCGAGACCCGGCACGCCCTCCAAAAGGATGTGCCCGCCCGTCGCGAGCGCGAGGATGAGACGGTCAACGAGTTTCTCCTGACCGACGATGACCTTGGCGACCTCCTCGCGGATGCGCGAGACTTTCTCGCCCTGCGCGGCGATCCTGTTCGTGGCTTCCCTCAAATCCATAATCGAAGTTTCCTTATTTTAGAATTTTAACACAGAGACACGGAGACACAGAGAAAAAGACTCTGTGCCTTTGTGCCTCTGTGGCTCTGTGTTGAAAAAAGCTATCCCCCATTTTAGTCCTTATCTGAAGATCCGAGCGAACGGACGAACGAGGCGCCGAGAATGAAAATCTGCCA
>CAVEND010000071.1:0-5939 GCA_963616865.1 Faecalibacterium prausnitzii
CATGAACACGTCATTCCTTCTTTTGGCTTTGTTGCCGCTCGCCCCCACGGGGACGGAGTGGCAGGACAACCAACTCCTCTCCCTCGGCAAGGAGAAAACACGCGCGGCCTTCTCGTCGTTCAAGACGGAAAAATCCGCTTTGAAAATCCTGCCCGAATTCTCCGAACGGACGCTCTCGCTCGACTCGGACACGGCGTGGCGGTTCATGTGGTCGAAAGACCCCGCCTCGCGCCCCGTCGATTTCTATAAGGTGGATTTCGACGTCTCGTCGTGGCCCGTCATCAAGGTCCCCTCGTCGTGGCAGGCGTTTGGCGCGAACGGGAAGGGCGGCTGGGGCACCCCCATCTACGCGAACGTCCCGTATCCCTTCCAGAAGGACGTGCCGGGCGGCTCGCTCGTCATGAAAGACCCGCCCAAGCACTTCACGAATTACGAGGCGCGGAATCCCGTCGGCTCCTATCGGCGCGACTTCACGCTCCCGAAAGGGTGGGACAAGGACGGCGACGTCTTCCTCAAGTTCGACGGCGTCGATTCCTTCTTCTACCTGTGGGTCAACGGCCGCTACGTCGGCTTCTCGAAGGACTCGCGCTCGCCCGCCGAGTTCAACGTGACGCCGTTCGTCAAGCCCGGCCAGAACACGGTCGCCCTGGAGGTCTACCGCTATTCCGACGGCTCGTATCTGGAGGATCAGGACATGTTCCGCCTCTCGGGCATCTTCCGCCGCACGTGGCTCCTCTCGCGCCCGACGGAGCGCATCCGCGATTTGCGCGTGACGGCGACACCGGCGAAAGCGGACGTCTACGAGGGCGATTGGTGCCTCAAGGTCGCCTACGAGGGCGAGGGCGATAATTGGTCGCTCGCCCTCTACGACTTCGACGACGAGCCGGTTGAGTTGGAGGGCAAGGACTTCTCGACGAAGGGCGTCATCCGCTGCGTCGCCAAGGACGTCGATCCGTGGAGCGCGGAGGAGCCCAACTGCTACAAGCTCGTCCTCTCCAACGGCAAGGAGTTCGTCTCGACGATCTTCGGCTTCCGCGTGAGCGAGATGCGCGAGATGAACGGCGTCACGCGCTACTACTTCAACGGCCAGCCCATCAAGCTCAAAGGGGCGAACCGCCACGAGACGGATCCCATGTTCGGCCACTTCGTGCCGATGAGCCGCCACGAGCAGGACATCCGCCAAATGAAGGAGGCGAACTGCAACACCGTCCGCAACTCGCACTATCCGCAGGACGACTATTGGTATTACCTCTGCGACGTCCACGGCCTTTACGTCGTCGACGAGGCGAACGTGGAGTCGCACGGCTACGGCTACGGCAAGGACTCGCTCTCGCACCAAAAGAGCTGGGAGAAGGCGACCGTCGACCGCAACGTCTCGATGGTCACGCGCAACTTCAACCACCCGAGCGTCGTCATCTGGTCCTACGGCAACGAGGCGGGCCCGGGCGAGAACTTCCGCGCCGCCGAGAAGGCGGTGAAGGCCCTCGACACGACGCGCCCGACGCACTACGAGCGCGACTGGTCCGTCGCCGACATGGACGGCTGCCAGTATCCCGCCGTCGATTGGTGCTGGTGGAAGGCCGCGCAGAAGAACTCGAAGAAGCCGTTCTACATTTCCGAATACGCGCACAACATGGCCAACGCGATGGGCAACCTGAAGGACTACCAGGACGCCATCGAGTCCTCGGACGTCATCCTCGGCGCGACGATTTGGGAGTGGGTTGACCACGGCCTTTGGATGGACAAGGACGGCGTGCGCCTCCTCGGCTTCGGCGGCGCGTTCGGCGACCAGCCCAACGACGGCCTCTTCTGCATGGACGGCTGCGTCCTCGCGGATCGCACCCCGGAGCCCGGCTACTGGGAGATCAAGCACGTCTTCCAAAACTGGACGGCGACGTTGAGCGACGACGGGGAAAAAGTCCTCGTGCGCAACAAGAACTACTTTGTCGACGCGGACGACGTTTCCTGCTTCTGGACGCTTCTGCGGAACGGCGAGCCTTACGCGAAGGGCGAATTCGACCTGGACGACTTGAAGCCGCAGGCGACGGCGAGCTACACACTCCCTGACGTCGTTCGCGAGGCGCGTGGGAAGGGCGGTGTCGTCTCGCTGCGGATCGCGTTCGAGAAGGATGGCGCGACAATCGCGGACGACCAAGTCGACTTCCCCGTCGAGACGGTTGACAAGGTGGCGGATGTCGCGGGCGCGGTCGATCAAAAGGAGGATGAGAAATCTCTCGTCCTCACGGCGAGGAAGCTCTCCCTCTCGTTCTGCAAGAAGACGGGCATGCCGTTCTCCCTGCGCACGCGCGGACTCCTCTACGGCTGGACGGAGTTGTTGCGCGCGCCCATGCGCCTCGACGTTTACCGCGCCCCGTCGTCGAACGAGGTGAGCTTCGGCGTCCGCTTGGGCGACACGTGGGCGGAGCTTGGTCTTGCCGACATGGAGGGGAATTGCCTCTCCTTCGAGTCGTCCGTCCTCCCGTCGGGGGCGGTGCGCGTCGCGACGCTCGTGGAGTGGAAGGGGACGAAGCCTCTCAAAGTCGTCGGCCACAACCGCTCGGAGTTCTCGGTCACGGAAATGAAACCGCCCTTGCGCCCCGTCACGATCCGCACGGCGATGGAGTGGATCGTTCGCGCCGACGGCACCGTCCTCTGCGCGGCGAAGATCCGCCCCGTCGGGCGGAAGATCGAGCTCGCGCGCATCGGCTTCTCGTGGGAGATGGCGATTGACAACCCCAGCGTCCGCTGGCTTGGACGCGGGCCCTTCGAGAACTACCGCGACCGCAAGTCGGGCGCGTTCGTCGGGCTGTGGCAGGACGAGGCCGTCAACTTCTTCTTCCCCTACGGCCGCAACGAGGATTGCGGCAACCGCGAGGACACCTACGGCTTTTCGGTGGGGGGCCTTTCCGTGCGGACTCTTGCCCAGCCTTTCGCGTTCGAGGTGAACCCCTACAATCCGCTGGAGCTCCTTCGGACGATCTATCCCGCGCAACTGCCGCCCTCCGACAAGACGTTTGTCGGCGTGTTCGCGGAGACGCGCGGCCTTGGCGGTGAGAGCTGCGGTCCCGCGCCGCTCCCGAAAGACATCCCGGCGACGGATCGCGACTACGACCTCGCCTTCCAGTGGTCGTTCGGCGGCAACGACTTGACGCCGCTCGCCGGCTTCACGCCGCGCCTCCCCGACTTGCCGGAACGCGCGAGCGAGGCCGAGGCGAAGGTTGTCCTCTGCTCGTCGAGCGAGCCCGGCGGCTCGGGGGCGGGCGCGAACGCGATTGACGGCGACCTCTCGACGATTTGGCACACGCAATACACGGGCACGCAGGGGAACTTCCCGCACATCCTCGCGGTCGAGCTGCCGAAGGTCGAGACGATCCGGGGGTTGCGCTTCTACGGCCGCCAGACGGGCGTCAACGGCCGCGTGAAGGACATCGTGCTGGAGACCTCGCTCGACGGCGAAACGTGGGACGCGCCCGTCAAGGCGACGCTCGCGAACACGCCCGACGCGCAGGACGTTCTCTTCGAGGCGCCGCGGCCGGCGAAGTTCTACCGGCTCACCGCCCTCAACAACCACTACGGCAACGACTACGCGTCGATGGCCGAGATCGAGATCATCAAATGAGCGACGAGGAACTTTCGACAAACAGGCACTTCATCCGCCAATGGATCGAGGCGGATGTCGCCGAGGGGCGGACGGGCGGGAAGGTGGTCACGCGCTTTCCGCCCGAACCCAACGGCTACATCCACATCGGCCACGCCAAGGCCGTCTGCCTTGACTTCGGCATGGCCGCGCTCTTCGGCGGCGAGTGCCACCTGCGGCTTGACGACACGAACCCGACGAAGGAGTCGGACGAATACGCCGAGAACATCAAGCGCGACATCCGCTGGCTGGGCTTCAACTGGTCGGGCGCGGGCGACGCGGGGGAGGCGGGCTTCTACAACGCCTCGAACATGTTCCCGCAGATGTTCGCGATTGCCGAGGAGCTGATCCGGCGCGGCCAGGCCTACTGCTGCAACTTGACGCAGGACGAGTGGAAGTCGTATCGCGGCGTCCCGGAGAAGCCCGGCACGCCCTCGCCCTCGCGGGACACGGATCCGGAGCGCAACCTCAAGATCTTCCACGAGATGCGCGACGGCAAATACGCCGACGGCGAGTGGTGCCTGCGCGCGAAGATCGACATGGCCTCGCCGAACATCCACTTCCGCGACCCGGTCCTCTACCGCATCCGCCACGTCGCGCACTACCACCTCGGCGACAAATGGTGCGTCTATCCGATGTATGACTTCGCGCACCCCATCGAGGACGCGCTGGAGGGCGTCACGCACTCGATCTGCACGCTGGAGTTCGAGGTTCACCGTCCGCTCTACGACTGGGTTGTCGACCGCATGGACGAGCAGGGGCTTCTGCCCGTGCGAAACGGCGTGAAGATCCGCACGCGCCAGCGCGAGTTCGCGCGGCTGAACCTCACCTACACCGTCATGTCGAAGCGGCTTTTGCTCCAACTCGTCGAGGAAAAGCGCGTGAGCGGCTGGGACGATCCCCGCATGCCCACCGTCTGCGGGATGCGGAGGCGCGGCTACACGCCGGGGGCGATCCGCGAATTCTGCGAGCGCATCGGCGTCTCGAAGGTGGAGAGCGAGTCCGACCCCGCGCTTTTGGAGTGGTGCGTCCGCGAGGAGTTGAACCAGACGGCGACGCGCCGCATGGCCGTCCTCGACCCCGTGAAAGTCGTCATCGACAACTGGGAGGGGACGCGGGATGTCGTCCTCCCCAACAACCCCTTGGACGCGGCGGCCGGCGAGCGGACGATTCCCTTTGGCAAGGCGGTTTGGATCGAACGCGCCGACTTTATGGAGGTCCCGGAAAAGAAGTTCTTCCGCATGGCGCCGGGGCAGGAGGTGCGGCTTCGGGGCGCGTGCATTTTCAAGTGCACCCATGTCGTCAAGGACGACGCGGGGCGCGTTCAGGAAATCCACGGCACGTGGGACGAGAACTCGTGGGGCGGCAACGCGGCGGACGGCCGCAAGGTGAAGGGGACGATCCACTGGGTGGACGCGGCGACGGGCGTCGAGGCCGAGGTGCGGCTTTACGAGCGTCTCTTCACCGTTCCCGATCCGCTGTGCGAAGGGAGCGAGAACTTCCTGAAGTTCCTCAACCCCGACTCGCTTGCCGTTGTCCGCGCCGTCGTCGAGCCGAGCCTCGTGAACGCGACGGGCGGCGAGCATTTCCAGTTCGAGCGCGTGGGCTACTTCGTCGCCGACGCGGTGGATTCCAAGGCGGGCAAGCCCGTCTTCAACCGCACGTGCGCGTTGAAAGACTCGTATCGGCCTTGAGGCGAGCGTGAAGCGTCTTCTCCTCCTCGCCACGCCTTACGGCGTGTGGATGGCGTTGATGGCGCTTCTGCCGACGACGGCGAGCGCGTATGCGTGGCGTGGCGCGGCGACGGCGGTTGCCCTCGTCGGGGTCGCGCTTCTGTGGCGGCCGCGCCCAACGCTTTCCAAAAAGGGTTTCCTTTTTGGACTCCTTGGCGGCTTCATCGTCTTGCTCGTTTGGGTCGCGCCGGAACTTTTCGTTGATCTCGCGGCGGCGGATGCGCCATCGCCCTACGCGCCGAGCGTCTGCGGTTGGCCGCTCACGCTCGCCAAACTCTTCTGCAGCGCGTTCGTCATTTCGGCGGCGGAGGAACTTTTCTTCCGCAAGGGGCTTTTGGAGTTCGCGGGCTTCGGCTGGATGCTCGTCCTCTTCGGCGTCGAACACGCGAGGTTCGACCTTGGAGGGGCGCTCGCGCTCGTCTTCATCGCCGAGGGCGTGTTCGCGGGGCTTGTCTACGGGCTTCTCGCGAAGAAGTGCGGCCTCGCGAGCGCGATCCTCGCCCACGCGCTCACGAACTTCCTCCTCGGCCTCGACGTGATCCTCTGCGGCAAGTGGTTCTATTGGTGAG
>CAVEND010000072.1:0-5903 GCA_963616865.1 Faecalibacterium prausnitzii
CTCGTCTGGGAGGGCGAGAGCGACCTTTTGAGCACCTCCGCCCTGTCGGGCTTCCTCGACCTCGTGCAACTCGCCGACCACCCGACGGACGCGCTCGCCTACCGCCACTTCCAGCTGACGCCCCTCGCCCACGCGCGGTATCCCGACGGCGTGCCGTCCCAAGGCGCGTTGTCGCTCGAAATGGCCAAGGCGTTCGCCGAGCGGGGTCTCGTGCGGACGTTCCGCGAACTGCGCGGCGCGTTGCCGAAAGACCCCGACGAGGCGTGGGACATCTTCACGGAGACGCGCTACACGGACATGCTCCGCGCCGCCGCCGAGTTCGAGCTCATCCTGAAGCCCGACACGCACCTCTCCGACTTCGAGGACTACCTCGCCTCGCAGAAGAAGCGGACGCACGCCGACGAGGGGAAGATCAGGATCATGACGATCCACCACGCCAAGGGGCTGGGCTTCGACTATGTGATCGTCCCCCTCTTCGAGAGCGCGTCCCTTGATTCGTCGCAAGACAAGATTCTCCAAGGCGACGGCTGGGTCCTTCCCATGATCGACAGGCGCGTCGCCCAGTTGCACCCGCGCCTCCAGGCCGCCTTCGAGAGGCAAAAACGCCTCAAGACGCAGGAGGAACTCTGCACCTACTACGTGGCGTTCACGCGAGCCAAGAAGGCGATGACGATCATTTTAAGCCCGCGCCCCAAGGGCGGCAAGGCTCTGCGCTTCTCGGAGATCGTCCGCCGGGCGCTCGTGGACGACACGGCTCTCCGCGACAAACTCGAACACCGCGAGATCACCTCGCTCGCGCCCGCGCCCAAGCCGACAACGACCGCGCCGACGGAGGAGGAGGCCGCCCCCATCACACGGGCGAAACGCGCCGACATCCACCGCCTCCTGCCCTCGCTCCACTTCGACGACAACATCGCGGCCGAAACGCTCTTCGGTCGCACGACCGCCCGCGAGGAGGCCCGCCGTCGTGGCGTCGAAGGCCACGCGAGAATGGAGAAGACTCTCTTCTCGCCCGCGTTCCCGCGCCCCGAAGGGTTCGTCGAACTCTGGCGCGAAAAGCCGTTCGAGGTTTTCCTCGATGGCGCGTGGATGTCGGGTCGCTTCGACCGCGTGACGTTCTTCACGACACCCGACGGCCTCGCCGCCGAGATCATCGACTTCAAGAGTTCCCTCAAAAACCCCGAACGCCACGCCCCGCAGCTGGAGGCTTACCGACGCGCCGTCGCGGCGTTGACCGGCATCCCCTTGACGCGCATCTCCGCGCGGCTCTGCCGCCTACCGGAAGCCTAACACGCCGCACCGCTCCCCGACGAGGAAGCCGTGTTCAATGGCGCGGTGGACGTAATCCTTCGCGCCGCGAACGGCCTCGCGCAGGGACGCGCCCAAGGCGAGTTCGGCCGCCAACGATGCCGACAACGTGCAACCCGTGCCGTGCGTGGAGACGGGGTTTCTCACCCACGCGCGCGCGAACGTCTCGACGGGCGCGTCGGGGCTTTCGCACAGCACGTCGACCGCCTCGGCGTTCTCGCCGTGCCCGCCCTTGACGAGGACGGCGCACCGAAAGCGACGCGCGAGTTCCCGCGCCAAGTCGGCCGCGCGCGCGACATCGCCGCGCCGCTGCTCCTGCGGGCGCATCATCTCGCCGCACAGGACTTCCGCCTCCGGGAGGTTCGGTGTCATCAGCGTCGCCAACGGCAGGAGATTGGAGACAATCGCGTCCATCGCCTCTTCGGAGACGAGGCGCGCGCCGCTCGTCGCGACCATCACGGGATCGACGACTTTGGCGATGTCGGGATGTTTCGCGAGACGCGCCGCGAGGGCGTTGATCGCGTCGGGGTCCGACAGCATTCCCGTTTTGAGGGCGCGGATTTCGTAAACGCCCAAAACGGCGTCGAGCTGCGCGGCGACGAAATCGGCGGGGACCGCGTGAATGGCCGTGACGCCAAAGGGGTTTTGCGCCGTCAGCGCGGCGAGGACGCTGCAACCGTGGAGGCCGTAGGCGTGGAAGGTGCGCAAGTCGGCCTGGACGCCCGCGTTCCCGCCGGAGTCAGACCCGGCGATCGTCAGGCAGCACGGCGCGACATCCATCGCCTATTTCGCACGCGCCTCGTATTTCGAGCGCGCGCGGAGGAAGAGGTAGGACGAGAGGGGAACCGTCAGGATGTAGGCGACGCCCAAGGCGCCCAGCGCGAGCCAGAAGTTCGCGACGAGCAAGGCGATGAGGAAGAGAAGCGCGGCCAAGACGAGCGGGAGGGCCTTCTTGGAGATGTGCAGATGTTTGAGCGAGATCGTCGGCAGGCGGCTCGCCATCAACGTGCCGACGAAGAGGAGCATGAAGACGCCGAGGTAGGGCGAGGGCATCCACTTCGAGTCGAGGGCCATCGCGATCATGGCCGGCGTCAAAACCATCCAACAGCCGCCCGGCGCGGGAACGCCCGTGAAGAAGTGCGTCCAGTAGGGCGCCGTCTCCTGCTCCAGCATCGTGTTGAAGCGCGCGAGGCGGAAGCAGTCGCACATCGCGTAGTAGAGCGCGCACGCGAGAACCGTGCGGACGAGGACGGGGTTGACGGCCTCGCCGTCGATGATGTGGTCAGGCCCGCCCGTGAACCAGAAATACATGAACATCGCCGGCGCGACGCCGAAGTTCACGAAGTCCGCGAGCGAGTCGAGCTCCGCGCCGAGTTTCGACGAGGCGTTGAGGAGCCGTGCGATGCGCCCGTCCATGCCGTCGCACACCGCCGCGACGAGGAGCGCCCAGAGGGCCGGCATGAAGCGACCCTCCGACGAGAGCGAGATGGACGTGATGCCCGCGCACGCCGCGAGGGACGTGACGAGGTTCGGGATGAGCGCCCGCACGGGGATCCTGTCGGATCTCTCGCGCCGGCGGCGGTGCGTCCCTCTCAACCTGAAGCGGCTCATCGTCAACCGACTTTGATGTGGATGCCGCCCGACAGGTTCGTGGTCGACGGCGCCGGCGCGCTCTTCGGCGCGTTCTTGCGCGGCGGCCCGATCAGGCAGAAGTGGACGCGGCCGTCCGTCTTGGGGGCCTGCTCGACGAAGCACTCGTCCTTGATCATGCCGAGGACCTCGGAGATCTTGTCCTCGCCGATGTCGCGGTGCGCGTTCTCGCGGCCGCGGAACTGGAGGGAGAGGCGGACCTTGTTGCCATCGCTCAGGAACTGGCGGATCTGGCGGAGCTTGTGCTGGATGTCGCCCACGTCCGTTCCGGGATGGAACTTGATCTCCTTGACCTGCGTCTGCTTCTGGGACTTGCGCGCCTGCTTCTCGCGGATGGACTGCTCGTATTTGAACTTGCCGTAGTCCATGATCTTGCAGACGGGTGGCGTGGCGTTCGGGGTGATCTCGACGAGATCCAACCCCCGGCTGTCGGCGAGCCGCTGCGCGTCCCGCGTGGCCATGACGCCGAGCATTTGTCCTTGCGCATCAAGAACGCGGACCTGCGGCACGCGGATCTTGAAGTTGACACGAGTGAACTGTGCGATGATACACCTCTCTTTATTTGGCTGTAGATATGTGTATTTTACCAAAATAACATCACCCCCGACAAGGGAAACTTTTACACCCACGCGGGTTTCGCCGTTTCGATCACGAGATCTTCGCCTGTCACCGGGTGGCGAAGGCGAAGCGCGAGCGCGTGGAGGCAATGGCCCGCCTGACCCTCGACCGCGAACGCGCCGTAGAGGCGGTCGTTGAGGATGGGATGGCCCGTCATGGCCAGCTGCGCGCGGATTTGGTGCGTGACCCCGGTGAAGATCGTCACCTCCAAAAGCGTCCGCACCTCGCTCTCCACGCGGCGCGTCGCCACGGGCGCGAACGTCGTGACCGCGTGGAAGGTCTTGAGCGCGAGCCGCTCGCGCGTCGAGAGGCGGTTGCGGCGCGCGTCGATCATCCGGCAGAAGGGAAGCGTCGGATCGTGGGCGAGGTCGTGTTCGAGAACGCCCCCGTCCGCCACCTCGCCCTCCACGAGCGCGAGATACGTCTTGCGGACGCTCTGCGCGGCGAACTGCGCGCGCACGTCGTCAAACGCCCCTTGTGTCCGCGCCGCGAGGACAAGCCCCGACGTCCCCGCGTCGATGCGGTGGAGCGCCCCCGCCATCAGCGTGTTCGTCCGCCGCCCCCCGACGGTCTCGCAAATCCCGCGACACTCGGGATACCGCGCCACGACGCGGTTCATCAGCGTTCCCGTCTCGCGGCACGACAACGGTTGGACGCTCATCACGGCGGGCTTGTCCAAGGCGACAAGCGCGTCGTCCTCGTAAACGACGGCGAGGTCGCCCTCTTCGGGCGCGACGAGGTTGTCCTCCGCCTCCAAGAGTTCCCGAACGAGGATCTCCGTGCCGGGCCCCAGCCGAAGCCCCTTCCCAACCGTGTCAAACGACGCGCCGTGGCGGATACGGATGTGGCCTTGCGCGAACGCCTCGCGCACGAAGGCGCGTGTGGAGGTCGGAAAGAGGTGAAGAAGAGCGGCGTCCAAACGAACGCCGCTTTCTTGAAGGATGACTCGCTGATTGCGTATCACAAAACCCCACACTCAATCGTAGCGATCCGTCACCATTGGCGAGATGGGCGCCATGCCCTCCCACCCACGGTTCGAGGCCCACGGCAAGTCCGTGTCCTCCGCCGTGTCGGCGATGCACCCGCCGAGCGCCAGGAGGGAGAGCGTGAGGAGAACCTTGCCCATCAGTCCGCGAAAACGATGTCGTCCGTCTGCGCCGGCGCCTGCTCCCAGGAGCCGATGATGTCGCAGATGACGTAGTTCTTGCCCTTGACTTCCTGACGCAGACGGATGCGGCCGACGAACTCGCCCGCCGCGCCCTGAAGCCCCGGACGGCGGAGACCGAGCTCCATCTGGGGAACGGGGTTGCGCAGCTCCTCGCCCTTCAACTCCTTCATCGCCTCCGGGGTGAACTCGACGATGGCGAACATGTTCTCGTTGTCAACCTCGATGAGCTTGCCCTTGTCGCCGGCGGGCAGCGTCGTGATCTCGACCTTCTCGCCGCGCTGGCTGGAGGAGACGAGCGCGTCGCGCAGGAGCTTCTTGAGCTGGTCAACCATCTTCTGCTGCTTCTCGACCTGCTCCTTGGCGGCCTCCGTCTCGTCCTTCGCCGTCTGCACCTCGTCCTTCAGGGACGTGATCTCCGCCGTATACTCGTCGATCTGCCCTTTGAGGCGCGTGACCTGGTTCTCAAGCTCCGACTTCTCGGTTTCGAGAGTGCCGATCTTCTCCTTCTGCTCGACGATCGTCACCTTGTCCTGACGCGCCTCGGGCTTCAGCTTGTTCAACTCCGTGACGACGGTCGCGAGGCGCTCGCGCAAATCGCTCAAAGCCGCGCGCGTCGAGTTGAGGCGGCTCTGCTGCGCCTTGGCGCTCTCGAAGAGCTGGCTCAAAAGCTCGTCCTCCGTGCCGGGCCCGCGCTTGAGCGGCGTGTTGCCGTCCATGACGGGATTCCCCTCCGCGTCGAGGACGTAAATCTTGCGGAGCTGCTCGCGGACGCTCAACATGTCCCAGTTGTAGGTCTCGATGTTCTGCTGCTCCAGCGGCGCGGGGTAGTCCTCAAGGACGTTCTGCATGTCGGGCGTGTCCACGATCTTCGCCTCGACGGGCGAGGCGTCCTTCTCGACCGAGAACGTGGCCGACTTGTCCGCCTCGGCCTTTTCGATGGTCTTGGCGATGCGGACGATGTAGTCCTCCTGCATGCGGTTTCGCTCGGTCAACTCGTCGCGCTTGGCGTTGAGTTTCGTTTCAAAGAAAAGCCCGGCGCCCGCAAGCACCAAGAACACGTAGACGAGAACGTGCAAAACTTTATTCATGTCGAAGATACCTTCATTAAAACTTCCACCTCAAATGATACACAATTTTTGGAATTTTATCAAGTGGAATA
>CAVEND010000073.1:0-5892 GCA_963616865.1 Faecalibacterium prausnitzii
GGCGATTGTGAGATAATAAAGTTGTGTTCCGAAGCGTCGGGACGCGCTAAATGAAGGTCATAACCATGAACAAACAGAAAAACGGCTTCACACTCGTTGAACTTCTCGTCGTCATCGGCATCCTCGGCATCCTGATGGGCGCGCTCTTCCCGGCGATCACCTCGGCGATGCTCTCGGCGCAGACGAGCGCGCTGTCGATGCACGGGCGCAACCTCTACATCGGCATCACGCAGGCGAACGTCGACCGCGAGAGCCACGGGCGCGAGTCCGTCTGGCCCAAGAAGAACAGCGAGACGTCGGGCGGCACGGGCGACGACATCGCCGACAAGACGTATTCGTCGAGCGCCGACGATTATTTCGACGACCTCTTCGACATGGACAACTACGGCTCGACGGACTGGAGCCCCTTCGTCGACGTGGACATCAAGTTCCTGTCGGGCGCGGGCGTCCCGGCCTACAAGGGCAACAACACGCTCAAGGGCTGCGTCGCGTGGAAGATCGTCACCGACTTGACGGACGACATGCCCGACATCATCCCCGTCCTCGTCTCGCGCAACCTCTCGACGGACACGTTCGCGAAAAGCTCGACGCTCGACACGCTCTCCCAGACGAAGCAGATCAGCCAGGACAGCGCCTTCTCGCAGCCCTTCGGCAAGAAGGCCTCCATCGTCATCCACAAGGGCGGGTCGGCCGGCGTCTACAAAGGCCGCTATCAGTCGCTCTCCGACATCTACGACAAGCAGACGGTCACGTTCGCCGACGGGGCGCAGATCGACTACCTGAAGCCGAGCTCGTCGAAGTAAGGTGCTCGTCAAGGTCGCCATCGACCTGGCGCTCGACCGGCTCTTCACCTACGAAGTTCCCGTCGCGCTTGAAAAGAAGCTGGCCATCGGTCAGCTTCTTTCTGTTCCGTTCCGATCCCGCGAGGCGCGTGGCTTCGCGATGGAACTTGTCTCCTCGTCCGAGAAGCCCGCCTTCCCCGTCCGCCCCATTGCGGGCATCGTGGACGAGACGCCGTTCTTCTCGCCGCAACTCCTCGCCCTCGTCCGCCGCGTGGCGCGTGAGACGGCCTCGCCTTTGGAGGCCGTCCTCAAAGCCGCGCTCCCCGCGTCAGTCCTCAAAAAGAATGCGCGTCAAAAGGAGTGTCTTTACGTCGAACTTCTCCCCGCGAAAGGAGAGGTCGCCCTCTCATCGCGGCAACAAGTCCTCTACGAGAACATCCGCCGACTCGACGGCGGCTGGATGCGTTTCCTCTGCCGCGACTTGAAGACGACGCCCGCCTCCCTCCGCGCCCTCGCCGCGAAGGGGCTTCTCACGGTCTCGCCCCGCGCCATCCGCCGCAACCCGCTCGCCGCGCACCGCCTCTTGCCGACGCATCCTTTGCCCCTCAATCCCGAACAGGACGCGGCTTTGCAGGCGATCCTCTCCGGCGACGCCTCAAAGCCGTTCCTCCTCTTCGGCGTGACGGGTTCCGGCAAGACGGAGGTCTACCTCCAGGCCATCGCCCACGAATTGGAAGCGGGGCGCGGCGCCATCGTCTTGGTGCCGGAGATCGCCTTGACGCCGCAGACCGTCCAACGCTTCGCCTCGCGCTTTGGCTCGGCCGTCGCCGTCCTCCACTCCGCCCTCTCCGACGGCGAGCGCTACGACGAGTGGCACCGCATCCGCGCCGGCGAGGCGCGTGTCGTCGTGGGCCCGCGCTCGGCCGTCTGGGCGCCCGTCCGCGACTTGGGGCTGATCGTCATCGACGAGGAGCATGAGCCGAGTTACAAACAGGACGAATGCCCGCGCTACCACGCGCGCGACGTCGCCCTCTGGCGCGGCGAGGCGGCGGGGGCGAAAGTCGTCCTCGGCAGCGCGACGCCCTCCTTGGAGACGTGGCTCGCGTCGCGGCAGGGGCGCGTCCGCCCGCTCGTCCTCGCGAAGCGGGCCGGGTTGGGGACGCTGCCGAGCGTCCAACTCGTGGAGATGCGCGACGCGGGGCTCATCTTCTCGCCCGAACTCCTGTCGGCGATTTCGCTTCGGCTCAACCGCCACGAGCAGACGATCCTCTTCCTCAACCGCCGGGGGTTTGCGCGGCAAGTCGTCTGCGATGCGTGCGGCTTCGTCTTCGCCTGCCCGAAATGCTCCTCCCTCGACCGCGCCATGCCCTACACGTTCCACGCCAGCGACAAATGTTTGCGCTGCCACGTCTGCGGCGACTGGATCGCGATGCCGGAGAAATGCCCCGTCTGCGGCGCGACATCGCTCTCGTCGCTCGGCATCGGCACGCAACGCGCCGAGCGCGCGCTTCTGACGTGCTTCCCCAAGGCGCGTGTCCTTCGCATGGACGCCGACTCGACGACGCACAAGTCGTCGCACGACGAGATCTTGGGCGCGTTCCGCCGTGGCGAGGCGGACATCCTCGTGGGAACGCAGATGATCGCCAAGGGTCTCGACTTCCCCGCCGTCACGCTCGTCGGGGTGCTGCAGGCCGACGCGGCGTTGAGCCTGCCCGACTTCCGCGCGTCGGAGCGGGCGTTTCAGCTTTTCTCGCAAGTGGCGGGGCGGGCGGGACGCGCGGAGCTGCCGGGCGAGGTCTTCATCCAAACACGCGACACGGCGAACAAGATCCTCCGTGCGGCCGCGCGTGGGGATTTCGAGTCGTTCGCCGAGGAGGAGCTCCGCGAGCGGGAGACGCTGTTCCTGCCGCCTTATTGCCACCTCTCCGTCGTCCGTCTGAAGGCGACGGCCGCGTCGCTCGTGGAGGCGTGGGCGAAAATGTATGCGACGTCGCTCCAGAACTACGCCGACTCGTGGACGCGGCGGACGGGGAAAAAGGATCTTCTCGCGAGCGAGGCGATGCCCAGCGCCCTCGAAAAGGCGGACGGCTTCTACCGCTGGCAGATCCTCTTGCGCGCGCGCTCGAACGCGAGCGTCCTCAAGGCGTGGAAATGGCTTTTGTCCGTCCGTCCGCCTGTCTCGGCGTTGCGCCTTGCCATCGACATGGACGCCGTGCGTTTGGCGTGAGACACATTATGGTATAATAATCGACATGAAAATCATTGGAGAGAAGATTTTTGCACGTCACGCCGACGGCCGGTTGTTGAGCCGCGTCGGCACGTTGTTCCTGCGCACGCCGGGGCTCGTCACGATGCCGGGCGTCCACGCCATGCAGCGCGTCAGGTGGATCGAGGAACTGTCGAAGGAAAGGCCGCTCTCGCCCGTCGAGGAGGAGGCCGAGATCGCCGAGTCGGTCGATTTGATCTTCACGGAGGATTTCGTCCTCATCCGCCCCGACCCCGAGCGCATGGATCTCGCCTTCCGCGCCGACGAACTGCTCCAGACGCTCGTCTCCAAACGCCTCATCCGCTACTTGAACACGAGCATCGCCAAGGTGCGCAACGCCCTCCGGGCGCGCGGCGAGAACTGGCGGATGTCGCGCCAGCCCATCTCCGCCGAGGACATGGCGGAGTTCGTCACGCAGTCGCACGTCGCCATCAACGAGCGGCCGATCTACTTCTACAACCACGCGACGGGCACGCGCTACGTGACGGCCTCCAGCTACGACGAGATCGTGCGTCTGCCGCCGGACGAGTTCCGCCGCCAGATCACGGAGATCGTCCAGGGCCTCTCGCGCCGCAACCGCAAGGGGCAGTTCGAGGTTGACCTCTTCCCCACGAGCCTCGCGCCCACCATCAAGCGCATGATGCGCGAGCTTTCCGTCGACGCGCTCGACGATGCCGCGCTCCGCGCCGCGTGCGACAAGATCAACACGGAGTGGCGCGTCCTGCTGCCGAGCGCGTTGCGCGACGAAACGGTCGAGAACGTCGAGTGGCGCAACGAGATGTGCCGGACGCTCATGCGCGGCGAGAACGACACGGGCGCGGAGGACGGCGAGCTCGTCGAGGAACTCGCGCCCGAATTCTACCGCCAGATCGAATGGCTGCCCGGCGTCCGCGTCGAGGCGGATCGCGTCGTCTTCGACGAGGTTTACGACGAGGCGACGCGCACGCAGGATCCCCAGCTGCTCTCGCTGTGCGACTCCCGCGTCAAGGCGTTCCTCTTCAACATGACGCGCCTCTTCGCGGATCTCACTTATGTGAACATCGGCCGCATCGCCCGGTCGCTCTCCCGCGCCCCCGTGCCGGGGAGCCGCCGTGGGCACATCTACATCATGCAGTATGCCGAGACGTCGGCGCCGAAGCCGAGGGTCATGATCATCCGCCTCCTGAAGTGGGGGATCGCGGAGCATCTCGACGAGGGCAAGAACCTTTTGCAGGCGACGTTCGAGGCGGACGAATACGCCGACTTCGTGCTGGATCGCCGCCTCATGTGCCGGCAGCTCGGCATGAACCTGCCCAAGTATCTGGGGATCGGCCAGTTCTCCGAGAAGTATCAGGGCGCGAACCAGTATAAGGGCTGCGTCATCCGCACGAGCTACCTCGTCCGCGCCTACCTCGACGGCACGGCCTCCGACAAGGTGCCGACGGCGCGTCTCCGCAACCCGGCGTGGGCGCAGAAGTTCGCCTTCCTCATGGGGCAGGCCGCCGCGACCGACTTGATCGTGGGGCGGCGCAGCTCGACGACGAAGGAGTTCCTTTTCGACAAGGACTACGAGATCGTCCGCACGGGCGCCGACGACCTGCCCTCCGAGATCGCCATCACCGACCACTCGGGGAGTTTCGTCGACTACGAGACGCCGCTCGCGGAGACCGTCGCGAACTACGCGGCGTGCGTCCGCTCGCGCCAGTCGCTCGTCAGCGACTACGCGATGTTCGCGCAGGCCTACTGCGAGGGCTTCCGCCGCAAGTTCGTCGAGACGCAGGAGGCGTATCGGGCGCGGCGCAAGGCGTTTGACGAGCTCTTCTCGGATCGCCCCTACGACACGAACGGGTCGGGCGCGTATCGCTGGGCGTGCGCGTTGCGCCGGTTGGAGACGACGGACGCGGAGAGTCTCGTGGCCTCGTTGAAAGCGGCGTGCGGATGCTGAAATACGCCGTCCGCCGCGTGTTGGAGGCGGTGCCCGTCACCTTGGGCGTCCTCCTGCTCTCGTTCCTCCTCTTCCACGTCGTCGGCGCGTCGCCGGCGGCGGCCATCTTGGGGAAGAACGCGACGGCGGAGGCCATCGCGGCGTTCAACCACCAGTGGGGGTATGACAAGCCCATCCTCGTCCAGTTCGTCACGTTCGTGCGCGGCGTCCTCTCGGGCGACTTCGGCTATTCGTTGGAGAACAACGAGCCCGTCATCGACATCCTCGCGCGCGGCGTCGGGCCCACGCTCTCGCTGACGCTGCCGATCCTCGCGGGCGGGACGATCCTCGCGCTGATGCTCGCCATGCTCGCCGCCGCTTTCCGGGGGCGGCTCGTGGATCGGGCGATCCTCTTTCTCTCGACGGTCTTGATGAGCGTCAACTACGTCGTCTGGGTGCTGGGCGGGCAGTTCTTCCTCTCCTACGAGTGGGGGCTTTTCCCCGTCTGGGGGTATGAGTCCGCGTTCTACCTCGTCTTGCCGGTGGGCATCGGCATCCTCTCGTCGCTGGGGTGCGACGTCCGCTTCTATCGGACGGCGATCCTCGACGAGGTTTACAAGCCCTACGTCCTGACGGCGCGGGCGAAGGGGTTGCGTCCCGCCGCCATCATGGTGCGCCACGTCCTGCGCAACGCGCTCATCCCCGTCGTCACCTACGTGTCGCTCTCGATCCCGTGGCTGTTCTCGGGCTCGATCCTCTTGGAGAGTTTCTTCGGCATCCCCGGCTTGGGGTTCGTCTCCATGAGCGCGATCCACTCCTCGGACATGGCCGTCGTGCGGACGCTCGTCGTCTTGGGTGCGCTCCTCTACCAGTTCGTCAACCTCGCCGTCGACCTCCTCTACGCCGCGCTCGACCCGCGCGTCCGCCTGTCCGCGTGACGG
>CAVEND010000074.1:0-5830 GCA_963616865.1 Faecalibacterium prausnitzii
GCACGGACGCGCAACGCGGGCGCGAGCGCGAAGAGGACGGCCGCGAGAACGAGAACGGGCAAGAGTCCCGCCGTTAGAAAAATTTTCCCTCCGTCAAGGGCAAGCCCCAGCGGGAAGTCCTGCGGAAACGCGAACACGTAGGCGGCGAGCGCGAGCGACGCACCGCCCACGCCGAGCAACCAACCGACCACGGCGGAGAAGAGAGCCTCGTCAAACACGTAAAGGATGAGCGTTCCTTTGGTCGCGCCCACCACGCGCAAGTTGGCGAGCGTCGGGCGGTTCGCTTCAACCGAGAGATCGAGCGCGTTGACGAGAAGCGCGAGCGCGGTCAAAAACGCCGCAAGGAGAAGGATGGGTCGTGCGTAGTCCATCCGTTTCTGGTCGTCCGTCCGAAAGGCGGAAAGGACGCTCTCCGACGTGGGCGTGAGAAGGTTGTCCGCCCCCACCGTCGGCATCGTTTTGAAAAGAAGGATGTCGCCAAACCGCTCCGACTGAAGCCCTTGGCACGCGGCCTCGTTCGCGAAAACCGTTGGAAACTCACGCGGCAATTTGTCGCCGTCGAGATAGCCAACGACGGTCGCCACCATCGTTCCCTTCTCGCCGACGAACGTGACGGTCTCGCCGAGTTTCGGCTCCGTCTCGCGGCCAAAGCGGCGCAACGCCGAGCGGACGCAGACGACTTCGCGCGTCGTCGCGGCCTCGTCCACCCAGCGACCCTCGGACAGGGAGACGCGCTCGTAGATGTTCGACGGCGGCGCGGCCGCGAGCAAGACGCGCATGGGAGGGCCTTGCATGACGCGCCCGCCGGGGCGGAGGTCGAGCGTGAGGCTGACGGCTTTGAGCGCACAGTCGGCGGAGGCGGTGCGCACATGTGTCTCGCGCGTCCTCGTTTCTTCTCGCGGCGGTCGCGCACCGCGACGCATGGGCGCGAGGCGGATGCCGTCCGCTTTCCACGCGACGAACGGCGCGGCCGCTTCGGCGGCGCGGCGCGGGGCTTGCGCGTTCGAGGTCGCGAGAAGCGACGATGTGAAGACGAGGGAGCCCGTCGCCACGGCGACACCGAGCGCGGCGCACGCGAATCGCGCCTTGCCCCGTTTGAGGCCCCGCAGCATGAGCGAGAAGATCATCGCGCTAATCCTGAACGCCGTAAGTCGCCAAATACCGCGAGGAGATTTCGGCGGCGTCGTGGCGCGTCGGGAAGGACGCGGCGAGACGCCCCTGGGCGATGAAATCGACGCGGGACGCGGCGGCGGCGACGAGCGGATCGTGGGTGACGAGGAGGATCGCGCACTCTTCCGTCTCGTTGATCGTCCGCAGAAGGTCGCAGATCCGCCGGGCGTTGGCGACATCGAGGTTGCCCGTCGGCTCGTCGGCGAGGATGAGTTCGGGCCGCATGAACAACGCCCGCGCCAAGGCGACGCGCTGTTGTTCGCCGCCGGAGAGTTCCGTCGGCGTTTTCGCGGCGACACCGCCCAAGTCAAGTTTCTCGACGAGTGCCTTAAGACGCGCCTTGTCCACCCGCGTGTGGGCGAGACGCGCCGGGAGGACGATGTTCTCGCGCACCGAAAGCGTCTCGATGAGGTTGAACGATTGGAAGACGACGCCGATGTGCGAACGGCGGAAGACGGAGGCCTCGGCGTCGCTCATCTTCGTGACCTCGCGCCCGCCGACGTGGATCGCGCCGCGCTGGGGCAGGAGCAGACCCGCCGCGAGGTGGAGGAACGTCGACTTGCCGCTTCCGCTCGGTCCCATGAGCGCGGCGAACGCGCCGCGTTCAAGGTCGAAGTCGAAGTCGCGCAAGACGTCGCGCACCGCCGCCCCCGAGCGGTAGGCGTGGCACACGCCACGCGCCGTCAACGCCGCGTCCACGGAGACTTTCCTCACTTGGCGACGGGGTGGATCTGCGACTTCTTGAGGACGGGTGCGCCCTCAATCGCCTTCGTCGCCTTGATCTTCAGGAACTTCGCCTTCTTCGGCGCGAAGCGGATCGACTGCTCGACGGGGTTCGCCCGGAGGTTGCCGAACTCGCCGTCGGAGACCTCCCGCCACTTCTTCCCGTCAAGGCTCACGAACGCCTCGTAGCCGGACGCCATGCCCTCGAAGCCGTCCTTCTGCGGCACATAGTCGAACCCTTCGAGCTCCACAACGCGGTCGAACTTCACGACGAGCGTTGATTCCGCGAGCCGCTTGAACGCCAGCCCCGTGCGCGGATAGCGAGGCGTCTCCTCGTCCGCCGCGAGCGCCGCGCCCGCGAAGTCCTCGACTTTCGGGACGACGCGCAACGCGAGCGACGTGACGGCGGGCTTGCCGTCGCACGACTCGACGATGAGTTTCACCGTCTTCGCCGTGACTTCCGGGAAGCGGGCGATGCGGCGGTTGCCCGCCTGCGGGCCGCGGGCGATCTCCTTGCCGTCGGCCTCGACGCGCCACGCGCCGATGCGCATGCCGCCCTTCTTCAGATCCTCGCGGAAATCGACGGCGGAGAACGTCCGCGCCTCGGGCATCTCGACGACGAACGCCATGCCGGAGTCGCGCACCGAGAATTTCGCGTCGGCGGCGACGTCGCTCTTGTTGTAGGCGCGGACATACGCGCCGAACTCGCGCAGGCGCGTGACGTCGCTCTCGTCGAGGAGGCCGTCCGTGTTCGGCGCGAGCCCCAAGTCAAGGACGCCGCCGCGCCCCACCGACTCGAAGTAGCGATCCGTCAACTCTTTGAGCGACTTGGGCGCGTCGTTCTTGTGCCAAAACCACTTGCTGCGCAACGGCGTGTCGGCCTCCGGCGGGCAGAAGTGGAGTTTGCCATCCTTCTCCTGGTAGAAGTTGTAGTTCTCGGCGACCGTGCCGCGCTCGTTCCCCGGCCAGGAGACGGTGCGATCCGTCGCGAAGCCGCTGAAGGCGACGGCGAGGCGGCTCTTCTTGAAGAGCGTCTCCAAAAGCCGCCGCGACTGGTAGTAGGTCTCCGCGCCGCCGGGCAGGGTGCGCCGCTCCTTCGCGCCGCCATACCAGCCGTCGCCGCCGTTCGCGCCGTCGAGCCAAATCTCGGTGATGGGCCCGTAGTTGTCCATCAGATCCGCCCACTGCTCGTGGAAGTAGGTGACGTAGCCGGGCCTCGCGTAGTCGGCGTGGTGGCGGTCCCACGGCGAGAGGTAGGCCGCGAACTCCAGCCCCGCCGCGTGCGTCGCCTCGCGCACCTCCTTGACGAGGTCGCCCTTGCCGCCCTTCCACGGCGTGTTGGCGACGGTGTAGTCGGCGTTGAGTTTGCTCGGCCAGAGGCAGAAGCCGTCGTGGTGCTTGCAGACGAGGATGATGCGCTTGATGCCGGCCGCCTTCGCCGCCGCGACCCACTGCTTCGCGTCAAGCTTCGTCGGGTTGAACATCGCGGCGGGCGTGTCGCCGTAGCCCCACTCCTTGTCGGCGAACGTGTTGAGGCCGAAGTGGACGATGGCGACGACCTCCAGGTCGAGGAAGTGCTGCGTCGGCTTGCTCGGCGCGGGGCGCGGGGCGGCGAGGGAAGTCGCGGAAAGCAGCAAGGCCGCCGCGAGCGTGAGCGAGGGGAACCGTGTCATGTGTCGTCTCCTTATTTTGTCCTTAAAGAAAGTTGTCAAATGCCGCCCTGCCGGCGGTGGCGCGCCGCGTAGGCGGCCAAAGCGCGGTCGAACTCCGCCTCCGTGAAATCGGGCCAGAGGAGTTCCGTGAAGAAGTATTCGCTGTAGGCCGTCTCCCACAGGAGGAAGTTCGACGTCCGCAGCTCGCCGCTCGTGCGGATGACGAGGTCGGGGTCCGGCACGTCGGGCGCGTAGAGGTAGTTGCGGAACGTCTCCTCGGTCAGCGGCTCGCCACGCGCCATCGCCGCGTTGGCGGCGTCCACGATCTCCGCCCGCCCGCCGTAGGAGATGGCGACGATGAACTGCCGCGTGAAATGCGCTGTCTTCGCCTCCAGATCCTCAATCGTCTTGAGGAGCGGCTTCGAGAGGTCGCCGCGCCGGCCGATCATCCGAAAGCGCACCTGCTCGCGCATGAAACTCCGCGCCTTCGATTTGAGCATCTTCGCGAAGAGGCTCATCAGCCCCTCGACCTCCTCCGGCGGACGCTTCCAGTTCTCGGTCGAGAACGCATAGACGGTGAGGTATTGGATCTCACGCGCCGCGCACCACGAGAGGACTTTCTCCAACGTCTTCGCGCCCGCGACGTGTCCCTCGCCGCGCCGCTTGCCGCGCCGCTTGGCCCAGCGGCCGTTGCCGTCCATGATCATCGCGACGTGTTCCGGGATGTGCTTCAAGTGGCGGACAACCTCCGCGAAGAACCGCTCCGGCGTCGAGGCCCCGCTCGTCACGCCAAGGCGCGAGACGTCCGAGAGGTCGAGTGCGCGAACCTCGTCAAGCGTTCCCGCGAGGAAGGCGCGTTTGCCGCTCGCGCGCGCGACTTCGACGAGGCGGCGCGAGTTCGACGACGTGCGCGAGCCCAACACCAGCACCGCGTCGCCCGCGAACGCCCGCACGGCCGCCTGACGCTCCTGCGTCGCCCGGCACACTTGCGCGGCGACTTTGAGCGGAAACCGTTCGCGGAGCGCGGCGACTTGATGTTCCACCTCCTCGCCGTTCATCGTCGTCTGCGCGACGACGCCGAGCGTCGCCGACGCGGGGAGGTCGGCTTTTGGAAGGGCCATCGCCGCCTCGAACGTGAGCGCGCGCCCGCCCTGCGCAAGAACCTCCCCCTCGATGCCCTTGAACTCCACGTGGTCGGGGTCGCCCAGAATGACGACGGGGAGTCCCCGCTCCGCGAAGGCGCGGGCGCTCGCGTGCACTTTCGTCACGAAGGGGCACGTCGCGTCCACGACGTTGAGGCGACGCGCTTTCGCCGCCTCGCGGACGAGCGGCGAGACGCCGTGCGCCGAGAAGAGAACCGTCTCGCCCTCCGGGACGCTCGCGATGTCGTCCACGAAGCGGAAGCCGAGACCTTTGAGTTCGTCGATGACGATCTCGTTGTGGACGAGCTCGTGCAGACAGTAGACCTTGCGGAGCTTGAGCGCCTTGGCGATCGCCCCGTTCACGCCCGCGCACAGCCCGTGCGGCTCGATGATCTCGACCTTATCCATGACGGCGCATCTGCCGCGTCTTCGGCGGATCGATCACCTCGTCGGGAACGATGACTTGCGCGGCGTGCTCCCGCGCCGTCGCCCGGCGGATGAGCGCCATCTGGACGATGGAAAAGACGTTCGAGAGGAACCAGTAGAGCGAGAGCGCGGACGGGAACGAGTAGAACATGAAGAGCATCATCGCGGGCATGAAGATCATCATCATCCGCTGTTGGCTCTTGTCGCCCGTCGAGGGCGTGAACGCGCTCTGGAGGGCCGTCGTCACCGCCATCGCGATGGGCAGGATGTTCAGGCCCCCGAAGGGGAACCACGAGGCGAAGAGCGCCTCCGGCTCGGAGAGGTCGGAGATCCAGAGGAACGGCGCGTAGCGCAGCTCGACGGCCGAGCGCAGGACGTTGAAGAGCGCGATGAAGACGGGGATTTGGATGAGCATGGGCAGGCACGAGCTCATCGGGTTCACCTTCTCCGCCTTGTAGAGCGCGAACGTCTCCTGCTGAAGCCGCTGCGGGTTGTCCTTGAACTGCGCCTGGAGGGCCTTCATCTTCGGCTGGAGCTCCTGCATCTTCTTCATGCCGACGGTGGACTTGTGCGTCAGCGGCCAAAAGAGGATGCGCACGAGAATCGTCAGGAGGATGATCGCGACGCCGTAGTTCGGGACGAGCGCGTGGAAGAGGTTGAGAACCCAGACGAGCGGATAGCAGAGATACCGCCACATCCCGAACTCCATGACGTCGC
>CAVEND010000075.1:0-5806 GCA_963616865.1 Faecalibacterium prausnitzii
GCGAGCGTCGTCTTGCCCGACGACTCGTGCCCGTAGCACTCGACGATGCGCCCCTTGGGGAGGCCGCCCACGCCGAGGGCCATGTCGAGGGAAAGCGCCCCCGTGGAGATGACCTCCACGCGGGCGTCGCTCTTCTCCCCCAACCGCAGGATGGACATCTCGCCAAACTCCTTGCGGATCGTCTTCATGACGTCCTCCAACTCACTCATCAGTTTTTTCATCATGTTCTTTTTCCTTTCTCTTTTCTTGTTAGTTCCATTTGACGAACCGCCCGCGCCTCGCGAACAGTTCCACGTTCTCGATGTGGTCGATGACGGGCCGCCCCCCATCGGGCGTCCCGTAGATCTCGATGACATCGAACCGATAGGCCCCGCGCCAGCGGTTCAGCCGCCGCCAGGCGTTGCACGCGCGGCGGACGTTCTCGCGCTTGCGCCGCGTGACGCTCCGAAGCCGGCGGGCGACGGACGACACGGCGGCGTGCTGCTTGACCTCGACGAACACCATCGTGTCCGTCTTCTCCTCCCACGCGACAAGGTCGATCTCCAAACGCCTGTCGCGGGAGGAGGGCCTCGCGTTGCTGTCGACGATCAAGAACCCGCGACGGCGGAGGAAGTCGCGCGCGACGTCCTCGCCCCACGCGCCACGGGTCTGCGCGACGGAGGCCGCCTCCCTCTCAAGCCGCCACGTCATCGCGAGCGCCTCCGCACGGCACGCCGAAACTCACGAGCGCCATGGAGCCCGCGATTGTCTCGCACAGGCCGATGGCCTCCGTCTCCGAGAAGAGGATGCTTGCGCGGGACTCCTCGCCCGACGCGAGCGTCTTGCGGTAGACCTCAAGCGCGTAGCCCGACGCGGGGGCGGTCTGGTGGCGGAAGCGGATGATCGTCTGCGCGCGCGGCGAGGCGTGGAACAGCCCCTTGCCGTCGGCCACGCTTTCGCTCGCGCCGCGCAAGACCTGCAGCATCTGGCAGAGATCCGAGAAGGAGAGTTTCACGACGATGGCGTTCTCCCAGTCGAACCGCGCCGCCGCGCTCTGTGCGCCGCCACGCTCGGCGGCGGCCGACTGCCGCGCCAGTTTCAGGCGGATGGCGCCCGCCGCGTCGCCCTGCGCGGGCAGGAGCTCGAAGCTGGCCACGCTCCCCGTGCCACGCGCCGTCGCGTGGTAGAAGGCGAGTTTCGGGTTGAAGGTTCTCGGTTTTTCCGTTGTTTTTTCGCTCATGGTCTTGTTCCTTTCTGTTTTGTTTGTTGTTGTTTTTGTTGTTGGTTCACACCCAAAACGAGTTTTCCTCCTCGTCCATGCGGCGGTAGTTCAAGGCCGCGTGGATGTCCTCGTCGCACACGCCGTCGCGCCCCGCCAAGTCGGCGATTGTCCGCGCCACGCGCAAAACCTTGTCGTAGGCGCGCGCCGAGAGGCGAAGCCTGTCGATGAGGTGGACGAGCCGCTCCCGGTCGCGGAGCGTCAACTTGCACACCTCCGCCAAGTGGCGGCTCTTCACATCGGCGTTCGCGTGGACGCCCGCCATCGAGCGATACCGCTCGGCCTGCCGCGCCCGCGCCGCCATGACGCGCGCGCGGATCGCCGCGCTCGGCTCGCCCGGCTCCAGGACGGGCAAAAGCTTCGCGTCGACGGCGGGAACCTCGATCTGGATGTCGATGCGGTCGAGGAGGGGCCCCGAGACGCGCCCCTGATACTTCAGGATCGCCCGCGTCGAACAGCGGCAGGCGTGGCGCGCGTCGCCGTGATACCCGCACGGGCAAGGGTTCATCGCCGCCACGAGCATGAATCGCGAGGGGAAGTCGTGCGCGGCCGCCGCACGGGAGACGCCGACATGGCCGTCCTCCAAAGGCTGGCGCAGGACTTCGAGGGCTTGGCGCGGGAACTCGGCGAACTCGTCCAAGAAGAGGACGCCTCGGTGCGCGAGCGAAACCTCGCCCGGCACGGGGTGCGCCCCGCCGCCCAAGAGGCCGATGGAGCTGACCGTGTGGTGCGGTGCGCGGAAGGGCCGGCGCGTCACGAACCGCCCGCCTCCCTTCTCGACGCCCGCGACGGAGTGGATGCGCGAGACCTCCAGCGCCTCGGCGACCGAGAGGGGCGGCAGGATGGACGGGATGCGCCGGGCGAGCATCGTCTTGCCGGAGCCCGGCGTGCCGATCATCAGGAGGTTGTGGCCGCCCGCGACCGCCACCTCAATCGCGCGCTTGGCGAACGCCTGCCCCTTCACGTCGGAGAAGTCGTCGAGCTCCTCGCACGACTGGAGGATCTCCTCGGCGAGATCCGTCCGCACCGGCTCGACGCGCCGCTCCCCGTTGAGGTGGTCGACGGCCTCGCGGAGCGTGTGGACGGGGATGACGCGAAGCCCCTGCACGACGCTCGCCTCCGGGGCGTTCTCGAAGGGGACGAGCATCTCCTCGCACCCGATGCGCTTCATCTCCAGGGCCATCGGCAGGATGCCGCGCACACGGCGGACCTCCCCCGACAGGGCGAGCTCCCCGGCGAGGGCGTAGCGCTCCAAATGCTCGTTGCGAAGCCGCCCCGTCGCCTTCAAAAGGCCAATGGCGATGGGCAAGTCGTAGATCGGGCCTTCCTTCTTGACGTCGGCGGGCGCCAAGTTGACCATGACGTCGTATTCGCGATTGGAGGCGAGCGCCTGGTTTTTGAGAGCCGTCGGAATGCGGTCTTTGGCCTCCTTGACGGCCGTGTCGGGCAGGCCGACGATGGCGAACTGGCTCGTGCCAAGCGAGGAATACACCTCGATCTCGACCGCCCGCGCGTCGACACCCGTCAACGCCCCGCTGAAACACTTCGCCAACATTCGTTCCTCCTTTTCCACCCGCTTGTGCGGGCGACAGGAGGAATTGTAGCAAGAATCAAGCGACGGAAAATGACGCGGCCATCACGCGAAAGTGGTGCGAAAGTGACGGACGTTCGCGCCGCCTTGCGGGCGGAGGCGGGCCATCATCTCCGATTCACGAGCGAATCGAGAATCGCCGCGTCAAGCAAAAACGGTATGACACCGACGTGCGAGACGCCGTTCTCGTCAGTCCACAAGCGACTGTTCCCGTCCGTCACGACCATGCGACGGAATGCGTCGCCCGTCTTCATGAGCGGAAGCGTCTCGCGCGCTCAATCACTTTTTCATCTCCTTCGTTTTTCCGACAAAGTTGAAAACGAGTGCATTATACCACAACCGCCCGCCGCCACGCAACCCCGGCATCCCACAGATTCTCACTTATAACTATAAGCGAGAATGCTGTCAGCGTGTTCTGTGGCGGGAGCTTTTCTGATGGAAGTTCGGCTCGTGCAAACAAGCACCTCTCTCACAAAACACTTGAACTTGTCCTCCGATGTCGTGGGTCGCCACGGATGGGTTATGACCCATTTTGCTTGCAATTTACCCTCACGTCAGCCACGAATCGGCCTTGGCGGAGACCTTCGCATACCAGTCCTCTTCGTCAACGGCTGTCTGTGCGGCGTTTTTCGAGAACTCGCAAAACGAGCGGACTTTCTCCGGCGACGGAATGTAGCCGCAGCTCTGCGACTGCTTCAGCATGCCGACGAAACGCTTGAGCGTGATCGGGACGATGACAGACTCTCCGCCGTAATGGCGGACGTTCGTCTTGTGCAGTATGTAAAAATGCGAGATGACGCTTGGGTTGATCGTCGGTGCAACGAAGAGGCAATAGGCATCCTTGCGCGTCTTCGCCTTGACGTCGCCGAGATGCCGCGCGACAGGCTCACCCTCCGCGTCATACTGCTTGCTCCCAGACTGTAAAGTCACCTCGACCGTCACAGTGAAGTCGCCGTAGTCGCATACGATGTCGGGGTTGTTGCCTGGTGCCGTCGAGAGAGGATTGCCCGCGTCGTCAAACGTCAGGTTTGCGCGAATGTCGCCGCCGTCCATCATGGTCATGGCGCGCCACACGTTCCACTCGAAAGCCAGCGGCGGATCGTAGACGTCCCTGCTCCGGACGGAACCGAGCATCGAGACCACTTCGTCGTATCGCGTAAAGGCCTTCAGCTCGGTCACTTGCGCACTGACCGCGCCCTGCCTTTGGGTTGCCTTCGCCCTTCGGATCGCCTTTTTCAGGTTGACAGTTCCCATCGCCATCGCGTCTTTCCGCGTCTCGACGGCGCGACACTCGACGGCCTTCTTTACCAGGACAGCCCGATTGTCCGTGAGCAGGCGGGGCATGTCGGCATCGAAGAGATGCCGGCAATACGCCGCCTCGTCGTTCACAAAGACGGGATTGCGCTCGACTGTCTTCAAGATGAAGTCGACCTCGTCGCGCCTCGATTCGATGATGGAGATCGTGCGTCCGGGATTGCTGACCGTGACAAGTCCCGTCGCGCGCAAGTGACGGACGCAGGCGTCCGCGTAATCTCGCAGGTTGCCCGCCTTCGTCTTGATGAAATGATCGAGACTGACTTTCGGCGATTCGCGCGTCTTGATCTTCCCTTGGGATATCTGCTGGCTGAACGCCTCGGCGACGAACCTGTCTCGCTGCTCGTTCAGGAACTTCCGATACCTTCCCTTGTTGCGCTCCTTGCCGATCCGAAACTGGCGCACCTCCTCAACGGTCTTGTCGAAGTCGTGCCAGTCCGTTAGGCGCATGCCGAAAAGCGTCAGTTCGTCAAACGACAGCCGCCCCAACGTCTTCACGAGTCGCAGCAACTCAAGATACGGTCGTATGCAAAACAACTTCGCGATCTTCGGATTGGTCTCATGGAACGGCGACGGAAGCTGGAACTTCACCATTTGCCGCAGCAGGGCCTCTTCAATCAGGTCGTCGTCGAAGAATCGTTCGCCCGCCGGCGTGAGGGAAATGTTCCTGAGGTCTACCAGGCCAAGGGACTTTGGACCCCGCGTGATTCGGTCTCGGGCGCTTAACGCCGGATTCTTCTGGTTGTATGAGCCTTCGAACTCCGGCAGCCGCGCAAGTTTCTTCATGAACGAGGTCTGCAGAGCCCTGTTGGCGATCCACTTCTGTCCGTGAAATTCGCGCACAAGGAGATCGATCTCCGGACGCATCTTGATCGGCGTCCTCGGAGATGTGAAGAAGAACAGAGTCGGGCCTTGGATGCGCATCTTGTCACACCTCGTAATTGGTCACGACATAGTGAGTCGCCTGAGAATGGAAGCGGTTGCGGATGTTGACGGCGTAGTCCTTGGCGTATTCCGCCTTGACGAGGTCGCCATACAGCTCTTCGGTCAGCGGCGTATGTCCGATGACCATCAAGGCTCGGCACGTCAGATTTCGGAACTGCTTCGCCAAACGCCGATGTTGCGTCTCGTCGAATCCGTTTGCAAGTTGTTGGTTGCCGTAGTCGTTGAACACGCAGTCATACGGAGGGTCGAGATACATGAAGTCCCGCGCCGTCGCGCGCCTGAAGGACTCCTCGTAGTCACCGCAGATGACTTCCGCGCGCTGGAGAAGTTCCGAATGGGCGCGAGAGACGAGTGCCGTGTTGAAATGCTCGTAACGTCCGAACGGCACGTTGAAATGTCCCTGCGCGTTGTAGCGGATCATCCCCGAATAGGACGTCTTGTTGATGAAGAAGTAGAGTGCCGCCCGTGAATACGTCGCCTTGGCCAGTCCGTTATACTGGTCGCGAAGCCGATAGTAGAGTTCTTCGTTGGCATTCGGCACGCGCACCGACGGAGATGCCTCCTTCTTCGCCTTGTAGTCTCGTTGGTTCTTCTCGTAGATGTCCTGAAGTCCACGCAACTCCCTTGACAGGTCGTCGAAGTTGTCGCGGACGCCGCGATAGAAAGTGATCAGCGGCTCGTTGATGTCGCCGATGACG
>CAVEND010000076.1:0-5783 GCA_963616865.1 Faecalibacterium prausnitzii
CCCTTGACGAGGACGCGATTGACGACAAAGAGAGGCCGCCGCACGAGTTCGACAGTTGCAGAGTCCGCCTCGTAGCGGACTTCCGACCCGCAACAGGAGAAGTCAATCGTCTTCAACGCCTGCCGCCTGTGGAGCGGACGCTTCTTCCCGTCCGCGCCGACGCGGTCGTAGTCGTAGACGCGATACGTGATGTCGCTCGCCTCCTGAACCTCCAAGAGGCGGACGCCCGCGCCGATGGCGTGAACAGTCCCCGCCGGGAGGGAGAAGACCCGATCCTTGAGGGCGCGGTGGACGGCCAAAGTTTCCGCGAACGCGGGGCCGTCACTCAAAAGGAGCCGTCGCTCCTCCTCGGTGCAAAGCGGCTCCTTGAAGCCCAGTTTGATCGTCGCGCCCTCGTCGCACGCGAGCAGATACCACATCTCGTCCTTGCCGAGCGACTGGTGGACGCGGCGGGCGCGTTCGTCGTCGGGGTGCACCTGGACGGAGAGCGTTTGCCGCGCATCCAAGAACTTGACGAGGAGGGGGAAGTGCGCGCCAAACCTCGCGTAGACCGCCGCCCCTAAAAAGTCCCCCTTCATCTCGCGGATGAGAGTGGCAAGCGGAACACCCTCCGTCGTCACGCTCTCGTCGCCGGGCAACCCCGACAAGAGCCACCGTTCGAGACCCCAAATTTTCGGCTTCTCGATGACCTTGAAAAAGAACGGCGCCGTCATGTGTTGATTTCGACAATCGCCCCGCCCATGAGGCGCGACTTCTCCGCCGCGAAGCAGATGAGGTGGCTTTGCAACGCCTCGGACGTCGTCTCGCGAATCTCCTCCGGGTCGTTGCGCCGGAGGATGCGGATCATCTCCGAGACGAGGTTGAAGTCGCCGCCGCCGTGGCGCGACTTGTTCGGCAGCCGGAAGCACGTCGGCACGCCCGTCTCGACCGAGTTGCCGTCGAAGCGGCAGATGTCGAGGTTCTCGCCGTCGCCGACAATCTCGCCGCGCGTCAGGGCGATGCGCGTCGTGCGGATGTTCTTCGCGGTGAAGCCCGTCATGACGTGGCTCACCGTCGCGCCGCCCTCGAACTCCATCGTGACGGTCTGGTGGTCGGGGACGTCGTTGTCCGACTGGTAGACGCACTTGCCGTATTCCGTCGTCTCGATGAGTTTCTCCATCGCCTCGCGCGACGGGTCGGCGAAGAGATATTTGAGCTCGTCGTGATCCACATACATGTTGCGCGCGCTCCAGACGCACCGCTTCTCGATGGCGGGCGGGCAGTCCACGCACCGCAGCGCCGCGCCCTTGGGCATCATCTCCCTGCGGAAGAGCTTGATCGAGCCGAACGACGTCACCTTGCGGCACTTGCGCCCGTTCAGCCACCACACGAAGAGGTCGAAGTCGTGCGAGCATTTCGCGAGGATGATGGGCGAGCTCTTCTTCGAGTTCGCCCAGTTGCCGCGCACGTAGGAATGCGCGACCTTCCAGAAGCCCGCCGACTCCTGGTGCGCGATGGAGACGACCTCGCCGAGTTCCCCGGAGTCGATCAACGCCTTGATGTGCGCGAAGTAGGCCGTGTAGCGCAGGATGTGGCCGACGATGACGAGCTTCTTGACGCGCAACGCGCAGTCGATGACCTCGCGGCAGGCCTCCTCGGTCGGCGAGATGGGCTTCTCCAAAAGGAGGTGGTAGCCCGCCTCCAGCGCGGCCATCGCCGCGTCGTGGTGGAGCGCGTCGGGCATCGTCACCATCACGACGTCCGCGTCCGGCCGATCCGCGAGGCAGTCGCGCCAATCCTTCCAATACCGCGCCGCCGGGATGACCTCGGCCTGCGTGGGGTCGGCGACGCCGACGATCTCAAGCTGGTCGGGATGCGCCGTCGCATACTCCGCGTAGGCGCGGCCCCGGTAGCCCGCGCCCAAGATGACCGCCCGGATCTTGCTCATTTGACGAGGCCTTCCAGCGCGGTGGCGATGTCCTTCGCCCGCGACGCGCCGCCCTCGCGCTCGATGACATAGTTGCCCTTGTAGCCAAGGCGGGCGAGCTCGGCCAAGAACGCCTTGCCGCCGACCTGACCCTCGCCCCAGACGACTTCCTCGCCCCACGTGCCGGGAACTTTCGTGACGACCGCGTCCTTGATGTGCACCTGGCCGATCCACGGAATGAGGGTGCGCAGCGCCTTCATCGGCTCGCCCTTCGCGTAGAGGATCATGTTCGCGGGGTCGAAGTTGATGCCCACGCCGGGAACCTCCTTCATGAAGAGGGCGAGATCCTCCGCCGTCTCCTGCCCCGACTCCAAAAGGAGCGTCACGCCAAAGCGCGCGCACTCGTCGCGCATCCACGTGACGCGCTCGACATATTTCTTGAACGCGACGGGATCGCTCTCGTCAAGGAAGCCCGCGTGCGTGGACATGAAGCGGCAGCCGAGTTCCTGCGTGAGCTTCGCGCCCGCCGTGACGATCTCCTGATTGCGCTTCCAATGCTCGTCGGGGACGATGCCGCCCGTCTTGCGGATCGTCTCCAAGGTCGAGTAGTCCTCGCCCACGGTGCCGATCATCGTGGACATCAAAACCCACTCGCCCGAGGCGATCTTCGCCTTGACGAAATCGAGGGCCTTCTGCCCCTCCGCCTCGCCGTGGCGGCGGTCGGGCGCGATGAACGGCCCGAGCGCGAGGTGGATGCCCTTCACGTCGAGTTTCTTCATCTCGGCGGCGACGCCCTCCATCGGCTCGCGCCAGCTCCAGCTGCACACGCCGACGCGGGAGCGGTCAACGACGGTTGACGCGGGGCCGGCGAGGCACGAGGCCTCCGCCGCCGGACGCGACGAACAGAGGGGGCAGCAGCCCGCGAGAACGGCCGCCAGCGAAAGCGGCAGAAGAAAGAGTTTGAGGTTGTTTTTCATTGTGATGTTTCCTTGTGGTTTCAAAAAAGGGACGTCAGTCCGCGTTCGACGCCTCGACGCGCACCTTCTCGAAGAAGGCCTTGCGGAGGATGGGGAGCCGCCGCTCCTGGCGCTCCAGCGACCAGAGGAGGAACCGCCATTTCCTGTCGAAGTCGTAGGACGGCGCGACGGGCGGGTGGAAGCCCTCGAACTGGTCGCGCATCACCGAGAGCTGCCACGCCATCGCGTGGGTTCGGAACTCGAAGCCGTTCATGAAATGCTCGGCCAGCTCCTCCATGCCCGCCGCGTGTTTCTTCGAGAAGATCTTGAGCGCGTGCGCGTAATGCGTCATGTAGAAGGCCGCGAGCGCGTGGAGGTTCTCGTCGGTGAAGTCGAGCGTCGGCCAGCCGAGGCTGCCTCGGATGGAACACGTCGCCACGCGCTTGGGGACGACCATCTCGCGCAGGAGGTCGTATTCGAACTCGTAGATCTCCTTGCCCACCCCGTAGAGCGGCGACGCGCTCGCGGGGTCGAACTTCTTCATCGCCATGTTCTGCGCGGCCGCGTCGCCCATGAGCGAGACGAGCGAGAGGACGACCTCCCGCTCCTCGCCCGGCAGGCCGTCCGCCCGGCGGAAGTAGGACTCCGGGATCGAGTCCATCGGCTCGCCCTCGCAGCGCGTGCGGATGTAGAAGTCGGCGGCGCGGGAGGCGTGCGGGCGGCGGCGCAACAGCCTGTAGTAGGAGCTCAACGAAAGACCCAGCGCCCGGAGCCCGCCGATGCGCGCGAGCATGTAGTCGCCGTAGCCCTTGCGCGTCGAGGACAGCCCCTTCTCGATGAGGCCCGCCTCGACCGGGCGGAAGTTCGTCTTGTAGACGACCTCGCGCGTCCGCCCGCGCCCCACGGCCGCCGCCGCGTCCTCGCGCAGCTCGTAGACGTTGGCGTATTCGACGACCTCGCCCTTGGAGAGCATGGCGCGCAAGTTCGCGAGAAGGATCTCCGTCCGCGCGTCCGCCCCCGGGTGGAGGACGATGCGCCCCTCGACGAACGCCGCCCCCGGCAGCGCCGTGCGGCGGTCGTCGAACGCCGGCGTCGAGCCTTCGCCGCGCACCGCGTAGACCTCGCCCGTCACATACATGTAAAGCGTCTCGATGAACGCGGGGGCGGACTCGTCGGCGAACTCCGCCCGCGTCAGGAGGGAGCGGTAGAGCGCGACGATCTCCTGAACGCGACGCGCCGCGTCCGACGTTTCGCCGCGTGAAACCGCCTCGTTCAAACTCTCCAAACGCGGCACGAGCGTCTCCAACGCGACGCCGCGCTTCAGCCCGAAGAACTCGATCTCGTGGTGGCCGCGATACTTGACGAGGCGCGTGAAGGAGGTCTCGTTCCCCTCGCAGACGCCCACGAGCTCGCGCAGCCCCTGCGCGAACGACTCCAGTTGGCCATCCGCGAGCGCGGCGAAGCGGACGAACTCCGGATACGTGAGCAAGTGGACGCCACGCGCCGAGTGGAAATACGAGATCGTGGACATCATGCGCTTTCGCGCCGCGCCCAAGGCCGCGCGCATCTCCGCCTCCGTCCACGCGAGCGGCTTGACGCGCCACTCCTGACCCTGCTTGCGGTAGTGGTCGAGCGTCATCTCGTTGCGTTCGCCCATGACGACATCGGCGAGCGAGAAGCCGACGGTAGACCGAAGCCAGTCGTCGTGGCGCACGAGATCGGCCGTCGAGACGTCGCGCTGGGATGTCTCGATTGTGTCGTTGACGACGTTGGCGCAGAGGACTTGGTTCGCCATGACCTCGCTCCGCCGCGCGCTCGCCAGCGTCGAGAGGCGCCAGAAGCGTCCGTCCAAGAGCGGAAACGCCGCGACGGCGTGGTTGCCGCTCGTCATCGTCAGGACGCGGCCGCGCGCGCGGGGCTTGAGGGCCCTTTTCTCGACGATGAGGATGCTCGGCTTGTCCGCGAGCCGCCGACTCACGCCGCGCTCGAAGATGAACGTGTCGTCCTTGATGTCATAAGCCTCGAACGTCCACGCCCGCCCCATGAACGTCGTCGTCACGACGCCCGCGCGGGGACGGCCCTGCGAACGGACGCGCGAGAGGAAGGAGCGGACAGAGGACATGGCTCAACGGGCGGAAAAGAAGCCCCCTCTATCGATAGACGTTGCGGGGCCGCGCCATGTGGACTTTCGGCTCCTCCAAAAGCAAGGCATACCACGGGTCGCCGAGGCCGGCGTTCGAGAACTGCGCGACGCGGTTGTTCATGAGGGCCTCGTGGTTGCGCTTCAAGGTCGCGTCGTCGCTCTTCTTCAAAGCCTCCGTCAGCGTCTTGAAGGCGTCGTCCACCAACTGGCGGCGGACTTCGATCCAGCTCATCGTGGCGGCGAGGAGGACGTTGCCGTTGTATTTGACGCGCCGCGACGCCTTCTCGTAGACCTTGCGGATCTCCGCGACATCGGCCCCGCGTGTGTAAAGACGCGCCATCTTCATGGCGGACATCGTGGGATCGACGAAGAGGGCCTTTTTCATGAGCTTGTCAACGGCGGAAAAGTCCTTGATCATCCAGTGGAGCTGGAACTGCGCCGTCGCGACCTGACGCTCCATGAGCGGCACCCAGAGCCGGTAGGCGCGGAGCTTCTCCGTCTCGGCGAGGGCCTGCGTCACGAAGACGCGCGTGTCGGCGGCCATCTCGCGCTGCGCCGCCTGAATGGAGCCCGGCGGGCGGAACTGCCACTGGCGCGTCTTCGCCTGCAAGCGTCGCTGCCCGTCCATGAGGATGGCCTGCACGCCGTCCATGACGCGCTTGACGCGCTTTTGGATGAGGAACGCGGCGAGGGCCTGGCAGGCGCCGAAGGCGAGGATCGTGTCAACGACGCACCAGCCCCAGGCGAAATCGGCGAGAAACCACGCCGCCGCGCCGAC
>CAVEND010000077.1:0-5684 GCA_963616865.1 Faecalibacterium prausnitzii
GCGAACACGGCCTCTACCGCCCGATGGTCGAGTTCCGCAACGACGACACGTTCGAGATCGGCGGCCTCCGCGTCGAGCGTCTCGCCGTCGAGCACGGCTTCCCATGCTGTGGGTATTTGATTGCCCACGCCCTCGCTTACATCTCCGATTGCCACATCCTTCCGGACGAAACGGTTGAGAAACTTCGCGGCGTGGACACGCTTGTCCTCAATTGCTTGCGCGAGCGACCCCACCCCACGCACCTGACGCTTGACGAATCGCTCGCCTACATCGAACGCATCGCGCCGCGCCGCGCTTTCCTGACGCACATCTGCCACGACCTGTCGCACGAGGACTATTTGGCGCGGCTCAAAGGGACGAATGTCGAGCCCGCCTACGACGGCCTCGCGTTGACCGTGTGAGGACTTCCATGAAGATCATCCCGCGCTACATTTTGAGGGAGTTCCTCGTTCCGTTCTTCTACTGCCTCTTTGGCTTCGTCGCCATCTACGTCCTCTTCGAGCTCTTCGGCTCGTTCTCGCGCATGGTGGACGCGCGTCTCGGCTTTTGGGACGGCGCCGTCTATTTCGCGGGCTACCTCGCGCCCTACTTCCACTACCTCGCGCCCGCCGCGCTGATGCTCGCGACGCTCTACACGATGTGGTCGATGTGCCGCCACTCCGAGATCGTCGCCATGCGCGCGAGCGGCCTCAGCTTCCAGGCGATTGTCCGCCCGCTCCTCTCGGTGGCGTTCGCGACGGCCCTCTTCGTCGCCTTCGTGAACGAGTGGTTCGTCCCGAACTTCGCGCAGGGGGCCTCGCAGCTCAAGAGCGCCAAGTTCGACCGCGAGAAGATCGAGGCCGCCGACCAAATCGTCTACCGCAACCCCGTGGGCTTGCGCACGTGGAACGTCGAGAGCCTCCTGTGCGCCGACGGCTCGTCGCTCTCGAACGTCTGCATCCGCATCGACCGCCCGCGCGGCGGCCGGCTGATGACGGTCTCCGCCCCGCGCGCGGACTTCCTCGACGGCGAGTGGGTTCTTGAAGACGCCCGCGTCCAGCACTTCAACGCGCAAGGTCAGGAAATCGCCTCGCCGACGCCCGATTTGGAGGCGATGCCCCTGCGGTTCTTCCCGGAGCTCAACGAGCGTCCGAGCGACTTCATCTTGCAAAACAGGCCCATGAAGTTCTACTCCGTGGCGGATCGCCTCCGCTACCTCTCGACGCACCCCGAGCTCTCCAAGGAGAGCCGCGACGACGTCATCTACGACATCTGCGCCCAAATCGTCGCGCCGCTCGCGTGCCTCGTCATCACGCTCTTCGCGATCCCGGCGGGCATCTCGTCGGGGCGGCAAAGCGTCTCGAAGGGGATCTTGAGCGCGTTGGCGCTCTTCTTCGCGTTCTACGGCGTGACGATCCTGTGCATGGTCTTGGCGAAGAACGGCTGGTGTCCGCCCATCCTCGCCGCGTTCTTCCCCGACGTCCTCTTTTTCGTCCTCGGCATCCGCGCTTTCTTGAAGCAGCGGTGATTTTGTGGTAGAATACTGATGCGAAAAGGTCAGGCACTCGTCGAATACGTCCTCGTGGCCGCGTCGCTGCTCGTGGTCGTCTCGATCCTGTGGGGGTTCGTCCACGTGGCCATCCGCGCCGCGTCCCGGGCCGAGAACCTGGTCGCGAGCCCGTATCCGTGAATTTTCCGACAAGGAGGAAGCAACATGAAAGCAACGTTCAGAAAGGCGCAGACGATGGTCGAATACATCATCATCGTCTGCCTCGTGGCGGTGAGCCTCATCGCCGTCTTCAGCTATCTCTCGCGGGCCATCGGCAAGAAGGCCGCCGGCGCGACGGAGGCGCTGTCGAGCGAGGAGGGTCAGAAGGCCAAGTCGGCCGCCGAGTCCATCGGCGAGGACTCGATCAAGAACCTTGGAGAGTGATTGTCCCTTCGCGCGGCGAGACATGGGCAGGCGATTGTCGAGACGGTGCTCGCCGTCTTGATCGTCTCGTCGATTTTCGTCGTCCTCTTCACGCTCTCGCACCAACTCGCCGGCAAGATCCTCTTGGAACACGCCGCGATGCGCGTGGCGCGGGCGCGGACGGTGGGGCTCAACGACTTCATGTGCGAGAAGGCCGCGCGTGTCGCCGTCATCCCCGTCGCGGGGGCGCGGCTCTGGCCGGTGGGCGACATCGCGATTGACGAGGCGATGGAACTCGCGCGTGTGCCGGACTACCTCCAAAGCGAGGACGAGGCGCGGGCGCGTGGCATCCTCGACTACGAGGGCTGGCGTTCCCTGCGCGTGACGCCCGGCGACGGCACGGCCTCCCGCGTCTCGCTCGACTTCTCGCTCTTCGACGGAACGCTCCGCTACGAACTGGAAGGACGCGCGGGCGTGGAGGAGAACGCCTCGCTCTTCCTCATCGACCAAGGGCGGTGATGAAAATGAGAAAAGGTCAGGTCGCCGTCTATCTCGCGCTCGTCCTCGTGGCGCTCATGATCCTCGTTCTCATGAACGGCGGCATTTACTTAAGCGTCTCGGCGCGGAACAAGACGATGCACGCGGGCGACGCGGCCGCGCTCGCCGTGGCGCGGCACCAAGGGGAACTCCTCAACGAGATCGGATCGAGGAACATCGAGCACCTCAAGGCCGCGCTCAAAGGCGACGCCACGCGGTGCGCGGAGATCGAGGAGGAGGTTCGCCGCCTCGCTTTCTTGGGGCCCTTGGAGGGCATCCGCCTTGGCAACGAGGCGGCGCGGAACAACGGGGCCGAGGAGAGCGAATCGATGCGGGAGGTCTTGCTCAATCACGTCTTCGACATCCGCCTCGTCTACGACCGCAACCCGGATCTCTACCCGGCGCCGTGGGAGGGGGCGTGGGAGGATTACGCGCGCGAGTTGGAGACGCTCGTGGGCGGCGGCGTTTGGGCGGGCGTTGACAACATCGACTTCCTCGACGCGGCGGAGAACCACCTCCTTTACAAAGTGGCGTTCTACCAAGCGGTGGCGGGGCGGAACTGGTGCTGGTTCTTTTTCGAGGAGCCCAACCTCCTCGACTCGTATTCGTCCTACCGCGATTGGCCGCCGCTTCCCTACGCCGTCGGGTCGGGGCGGACGGTCACGAACAGCGAAATCTACTCGCTCCACCTCGATGCGCGGCAAGGCTCGGCCGTCGAACTCTTGGGAACGAACGTCATCAAGCGTCTCACGAACGCCTCGCTTGACGACATCGAAAAGTCCACGCTCCTCAACGACCCCGCGCAGACGTGGATGTTCTACGAGACGGAATCCTCGTGGCGCGACTGGGCGGAGATGTCCGTCGAGAACGGCTTTCCCGCCATCGGGCCCGTGCGCGACGAATACGACGTCTTGGGGTGCGCGGCCGTCTGCCGCGTGACACGCGCCTTCCCACGCCTCGTCCACGCGGACGATTCGCACGAGGCCGTCTGGACGGCGGCCGCCAAATGCTTCGGCACGGTCGTTGACGAGAAGGGGGAACTCGCGCCCGTGACCGCGTTGCGCGGGTTCGTCGCGGGCGGCTTCACGGCCTCGCGCCTCATTCCCATCGACGCGGCGCTTGGGGGCAACCGCTTCACGGCCGACGCGGACTGGATGACGCACGTGCGCAAGCATTTGCCCATCTACCTCGTCTCCGGGCCGACTTTGTTCCCGGCGTGTTGGTATTGCCGGCAGCTCGTCGTGTGGGAGAACGAATCGGTGCGGGAGCAGGGGAGGTATTTCCTCAAATTCAATTCCTCGACGTGCGTCCGTCCGACGGGCGGACACGGCGTGTCGGGGCGGGGAGGCTCGGCGCATGGGCATTAAACTTCGACGCGCCCAGGCGTTGATGGAACTCGCGGCGGGGCTCTTCGCCCTCGCGCTCGTCGTGAGCGCGATGACGGGTTTCGCGCTCTACTTTGTCAAATCCCTTCGCGCGCAGAACGCCCTGCGCGTCAAGTCCCCGCAGGCGACGGAGCGGATCGACGTCTCGCCCTTCGCCGCGCGCTACATCTTCGGCGGCGCGACGCTCACCATCCGCGAGAAGGTCGACATGCCGTCCACCACGATTTCAAACCAAGGAGGTCTCCCTGATGCGCATTGACGAATTCATGTCCACTGTTGAGAAACGCCGCCTCGACCAGGCCCTTGTGATGAGCGAGGTTGGCATCCTCGCCCTCACGGGCATCCACTGCGACAACGGCATTTTGGAGATCCGCCGCCCGAAAACGGGACGCGCGCGCGTGACGTTCTTCACGGACTTCCGCTACATCCCCATGGTGCACCGCGTCGCGCCCGACCTCACGTGCCGCGACATCAAGTCCTTCAAGGTCACGGGCAAGCGCGTCGGGATCGAGTTCACCCTGCCGCACACGACCTACCTGAAGATGAAGGCGAAGGCGCCGCGCGCGGCCACGTTCGTCGATCTCGCGGAGGATCTCGCCGCGCTGCGCATGGTCAAGACCGAGGACGAGAAAGAGCGTCTGCGCGAGGCGGAAGCGCTCGCGTGCGAGATTTGGAACGATGCCTCCAAGAAGTTCAAGCCCGGCATGACGGAGCGCGAAATGGCCGCGATCATCAAGAAGATGATGATCGACCGTGGCGAGGGGGAGGCGTTCTCGACCATCGTTTGCGTGGGGAAGAACGCCGCCGAATGCCACCACGAGCCGGACGACACCGTTTGGAGCGGCAAGGAGAACATCCTCGTTGACATGGGCGTCAAGTTCAAGGGCGTTTGCTCCGACTTGACGCGCAACCTCGTCGTCAAGATGTCGCCCCTTTACAAGAAAGTCTACGCGCTCGTCCTCAAGGCGAACGAGGCGGCCATCAAGGCGGCGAAACCGGGGCTTCGCGCGCGCGACCTCGACAAGGTGGCGCGTGACATCATCCGCAAGGGCGGTTTCGGAAAGTGCTTCGGCCACTCGCTGGGGCACGGCGTTGGCTACGAGATCCACGAGGCCCCGAACGCTTCCAAGAAATCGGAGCACGTTCTGCGTGCGGGCATGACCGTGACGATTGAGCCGGGGATTTACTTGGAGGGGAACTTGGGCGTCCGCATCGAAGATCTCATCCTCATCACCGACGACGGCTGCGAAGTCCTCTCGACCTCGGCCGCGAAGTAGGGGCGGCGTATGGTCAGGGTTGGCTTTGGCTACGACTCGCACCGGTTCGCCGAGGGGCGCGAACTCGTCTTGGGGGGCGTCCTCTTTCCCGGTGAGCGGGGGCTTTTGGGGCATAGCGACGCCGATGTCCTCACCCACGCCGTCATCGACGCGCTCTTGGGCGCGGCGGCCTTGGGCGACATCGGCTCGCACTTCCCGGACAGCGACGCGGCGTGGAAGGGGGCGTCGTCCATCCAGTTGCTCCGCCGCGTGGTGGCGGAGGTTCGCGAGGCGGGGTTCGAGATCGGCAACATCGACGCGACGGTCATTTGCGAAACGCCGCGCCTCAGACCCTTCATTGACAAGATCCGAGCGAGCCTCGCGGAGGCGCTTTCCCTTGACGTGCGTTGCGTCTCGGTGAAGGGCAAGACGAACGAGAAAATGGACGACGTGGGCGCCAGCCTCGGCATCGAATCCCACGCCGTCTGCCTCCTGACGACCGACTGACGCGTCCAAAGGAGCGGGCAGAGAGCGGAGGGGCCAAGTTCAAGCACCGCGAGAGGTCGCTTCGTCGGGGCGCATTGCTGCAAGCTTTTTCGGGTGCCCCGTTGCCAT
>CAVEND010000078.1:0-5632 GCA_963616865.1 Faecalibacterium prausnitzii
GTTGGCGAATTTAGTCTAAAAATGCCAAGATGCTTGGCGGTTTTGACTTTGAGAGAGGAAATGTGCTATAATTCACGCATGAAAGAAGACAAAAGAGTAAATGTCAAACGCTTCCTCGATATCGCAGAGATTCTGAAGTCCAAGTCGGTTTTCCTGTTCGGCCCGCGCCAGTGCGGAAAGTCCTGGCTGGTCGAACACACGGTCAAGGACGCGCATCTGCTTGACCTTCTTTCGTCCGAGACGTTCCTTCGCCTGGCGCAACATCCCGAATACATCGAGGAAGTCGGCGCGGACGGCAAACCCATCGTGATCGACGAGATCCAGAAACTGCCGCAGCTTCTCGACGAGGTGCACCGGCTTATCGAACGGCGTGGCTTTCGCTTCCTTTTGACGGGCTCGAGCGCGCGCAAACTGCGGCGACAGGGCGTCAATCTGCTTGGCGGACGCGCACGCGTCAAGCGGCTGCATCCGTTCTCGGCGGCGGAACTGGGCGAGCGGTTCTCCCTCGACCGAGCGGTCAACTACGGCCTCTTGCCGTCCGTCTGGTTCTCGGATGAGCCGGAGGAGGACCTTGCGGACTACATCGACGAGTATCTGCGGCAGGAGATCATCGCCGAGGGCGCGACGCGGAACCTGCCGGCGTTCGGGCGGTTCCTGGAGGTGGCCGCGCTGAGCAACGGCGAGCAGGTGGACTACGCGGCGATTTCCCGCGACGCGAAAGTGCCGCGCTCCACCGTGCAGGAGTATTTCCGAATCCTCAAGGAGACGATGCTGGCGGACGAAGTGCCGGTCTGGAAGCGCGGCCTTAAGCGAAAGACCGTGGAGACGGCGAAGTTCTACCTTTTCGACTCCGGCGTGGCGCGGCGGCTGATGCGGCGCCGTCCCGTGGAGGAGGGAACGCGCGAGTATGGGCATCTCTTCGAGACCTGGACCCACCACGAGCTCCGCTCCTATCTCGACAACCGCGTCCGCGACGGCGTCGTCAGCTATTGGCGGACGCCGTCCGGGACGGAGGTCGACTTCATTGTCGGGACGACGGCCATCGAGGTCAAGAGCTCGCGCACCGTCGACCGGCGCGACTGTTCGGGGTTGCGAGCTCTGGCGGAGGAAGGCGCGTTCGCGCATCGCGTCGTCGTCTGCCGCGAGCCGCTTGAGCGCCGGGTCGACGGCATCGAGATTTTGCCGTTCGAGACATTTGTCGAACGCCTGTGGTCAGACGCGCTCATCGACCTTGAGACGGTCGCCGTGGGCTAACGCGGAAGGCACGGAATCACGGCGCGTCAGAAAGCGAGGCGGGGGCACCGCTTTTAATTGCTTTTTTCTCTGATTTTGGGTAAAATAGGCGTTAGATGAAAAAGACACTCTTGAAGTCGGTGGTCGCCGCCTGCGGTGGCTTGTTGTTGTTTTCACCTCTCGCCGCCGCCGAAAAGACGGTTTCGTGGACGCTTCCAGCCGCGTGGGACCGCGACGTCCGCTACGAGCGCGTCGGCGATTTCGTCCGCATCGTGAGCGACGACATCCACCCCATCGACTGGGCACCCGGCTCGCCCGACCTCCCCTGCCGGCGCGTGAGCGTCGACATGCCGCACCCCGGGACGTTCCTCTCGTTCACGCACGAGGCGACGTGGGAGCCCGTTGACCTCCAAGGCGCGAACGTCTTTCCCATCCTGCCCGCGACGGTCATCGGCGAAACCGCCGAGTTCCCCGACCTCCTGCCCGTCTACGACGAGGTGTTCCCCGCCTCCCCCGTCGAATCCGAGGGCGTCCGCGTCGTGCGCAAGGCGCGGAAAGTCGCCTTCCGCGTCTCGCCCTTCAAGTGGGACGGCACGACGAAAACGCTCTACCGCGCCACCGCCTTGAAAATCACCGTCACGTTCGAGGTCCCCGACACGACCGTGAAAATGCCGAAAGCCGCGTCGGCGGACTCGTGCCGCGCCGCCGCCTTTGGCGACGACCACACGGCGGACGTCATCATCATCTCGCCGCCGAAATTCGTCGATCTCTGGAAACGCTACGCCGACTTCCGCCAAAACGAGACGTCGGCGGGTCTTGTGGATGGGCACACCTTCGCCGTCAAGTCCACGGCGGACATCTACGAGGAATATCCTTCCGGCCACGACGACGCGCTCAAAATCCACCACTACCTTGAGCACATCTACGACGTCGGCAACATCCAGTATGTCATTCTCGGCGCGGCGAACGACAAATATTCCTACAACCCAGAGACGATGATCCCCAGCCGCAAGGTCGTCGTGTATTATTCGGCCAACGCGCAGATCTTGGACGAATACTACGGCTGCATGGAGAAGCTTCCCGTCAACAACGATGGCGTGGCGACGGGCAAGGAGGTTTGGGACTATAGCGGCGACGGCATTTACATGGGGCGCACGTATGAAAGCGGCGTCGTGTGGGATTATTATCCTGCAAACTGCATCGACTGGACGCTTGAAATCGCCGTCTCGCGCATGCCGCTCATGGAGGAAATGGTCGAGGAGCTGCGCTCGTCGGAGAACTACGGCTACACCTACAAGGTCACGACCAACGTCGTCCTGACGGCCGAGCAGATGATGACAAACATCATCGAGAAGACGAAGCGTTTTGAGGCGGGCGATTTTTCAGGCCGCTTCGGGGCCGCCCTCGTCGGCTCCGTCGGCAACGCCTCAAGCAGCTGGGGCAAGCCATCCCGCAACGAGAACTTGGGCCCCATCGTCAACGAGCGCGGCTTCTTCGACGGCGGCCTCAACATGTTCGACCTCAACCACTCAAGGGAGGCCGTCGATTCCGAATTCTCGCCGCGTGACCGCAACTGGGAGTTCCTCACGTCTCTGCGCGGCATGAACGTGGACAACATCGAGCTTTACAGCAACACCTACAAAAAGCACGACGCCGCCACGATGTATGCCTCGGACGGCGACATCCTCAACGTCGTCTCGCACGGCTGGGCGCGTGGCGCCGACCCCTTGTCCGTCTCGTCGCTCATGTTCTCGACCAAGGGTCTCCAAGCCATCTACTGCTGCCCGATCCCGTGCGACGCGGGCATGATGGATTACTGCGTCAAGGGCAGCTACGGCATCACGAACACGATTTCCGTGGGTGAGGCGGCCATCCTCGCCCCGGACGGCGGTGCGCTCGTCTCCTTCTTCAACACGCGCAACGGCTTCTCCGCGACTTACGCCACGAGCGACAACAATGGCCTCGGTCATTATTCCTTCCGCATGGAGTATTTCATTTTCCAAGCCCTCACCGGCCTCGCCAAGGACACGGAAGGAAACCCGCTCCCCGCGATGAACGCGGGCGACGCGCTCAAATACGCGAAGAACATGTATGGCGGCGATGCCTCCTCGCTTCCCGGCCTTTCGGGTGCGCAGGTGACGTGCTGGGGCGACCCGCTCATCAAACTCACGCCGCAGTCCGCCCGCGTGTGGCGCACGGACGCCTCGTCCTCCGTGTGGAGCAAGACCGATGCGAACTGGACGGTCGCGGGCGACGACAGCAAAACGCCCGTCGCGCTCGATTTCTCGACCGACCTCTTCGTTGACCGCCAAGGCGCGGGCGATGTCTCCTTCTCGGTGGACGGCAAATTCTCGTCGGCGGGGCTTTTCGTCGCGCAGGACGCGAACGCGACGATGACGCTTCTCGGCGACGGCGACTACCGCTCCATGCGCGAGTGCGTCGTCACGAACGGCAACCTCCGCTGGGAAGTCGCGGGCGGCGCGGGGCGCAACGGCGTCACCTTCGTGGGGAATCGCGGCAACCTCGTGCTGCCGGGCGAGAAGACGCGCTACTTCGGCGACAAGTTCACGAACGTCGGCGAGATCCTCGTCTCGGGCGCGAACGTGACGATCGACACGCCGCTCAACGGCGACTACGGCGAGGGGAAGGAAGTTGACGTCGCCGCGCTCTCCTTCGAGGGCAGCGGCGCGGACGTCTCGACGAACAACGTCTTCCGCGCCCGCAAGCGCAACCTCTTCCCGACCAACTTCGTCATGAAGGCGGTCAACACGTCGCTCGCCTTGGAGGCCGTCGACTCGCCCGTCCTCGCGGCGACGAACGCCGTCCTCACGTTGCGCCACAACCCGCGTTTCTGGACCTCGGAACTTTCCAAGCCGCTCACGTTGCACGACTCCATCTTGACGAACGCCACGAACAAAGGCTCTCTCGGCTCGGAGGACGGCGGCGGCCTGTCCCTGACCGTCGGCGGCAAATCAACAATCGTGGGCGCGGACGCGCTCGCCGTCAGCGAGACGCTCGCCGTCGCCTTGACGAACAACGCCTCGCTCACGCTCTCCTGCGCCCTTGCCGACGGCGCGAAGGACGGCGCCCTTGATTTGACGGGTTCTGGCACGGTCGATCTCGCCGCGCCCGTCACGCTTTCATCGGGCATCGTCGTCCAATCGGGCGTGACGCTCCATGTTTCCGCCGCCGACGAGGTGCGCTCGGCTTTGACGGTCGAAGCGGGCGGCGTGTTGCGCCTTGACGCGATTCCGTTGAGCGGCACACCCGCCGTCACGCTCAAAAGCGGCGCGTCGCTCTACCTCCCTGAACCCACGCAGGAAGGGCTTTACAAAATCGTCGACGTGACGGCGACGACCTTGGCTGTCGAGGAGGGCGTGAAAGTCTACAACCACAACGGCGAACTTTTGTCGGGCGGTTGGACGCAAGGCTACTACATGCTCGGCTCCAGCCAGCTCGTGTGGCAAGGGGAGGAAAACGCCCTCTGGAATCTCGACACGGAAAACCTCGCGTGGCAAAACCTCGCGGGTGCGGCGAGTGCCTACTTCGACAACACCGTCGTCAAGTTCCCCGATGTCGCGAACGCGAACGAGGTCGTTGTCACCGTCGCCACGAACGTCGCGCCCAAGTTCATGCTCTTTGAGAACAGTGCTTCGCGCTATGTCTTCAAAGGCGCGGACGCGACGAACGCGACAATCAGCGTCGATTCGCTCGTCCTCTCTTCGCCCGTCACGTTTGACACGCCGCTCGCCGTCCGCGAAACGCTCGGCGTCGCCGCGAGCGAGGCGCAGTTCGCCGATGTCACAGCGTCGCGCTTGGAAGTCGCCGCCGAATCCACGGCGCGGATCACGGGTTCGTTCACTTCGCGCATCAAGAGTTTGCGCTTCGAGTTCTCGCTCGCCGCGACATCGAGCGAGCGCGTGGCGTTGGGCGAGTTGCGCCTCTACGACGCGAACGGGCACTTCTACCTCCCCGAGGGCACCGTCATCACCGACAACGCGGGCGAGTCGATGACCGTCACCGCGACGCGCCAAGGCGACGAGGGACAGGGCGTGACGGGCAGCACGGGCGATCAGAAACTCAAAGCCCTCATCGACGGCACGTTGAGCGGCCAGAATAAGTGGTGGCCGCACCAGTCGTCTCCAACTTGGGTCAAGATCACGTTCCCGGAGCCGGTGGGCGGGCTTGTCGGCTACACGCTTTGCTCGGCCGATTACGCGCCACGAGACCCCAAGAACTGGAAGGTTTACGCCCAGCGCGATGACGGCGCGGATGAAGTCCTTTTGCAGACCATTGTTGGCCAGGCCGCTCCTTCCGGCCGCTACAAGTGGCTGACCACCACGGACGGCGGGACGCTCTTCCCGCTCGCGGCGGCGACGCTCGTCGTCCGTTCGCAGGG
>CAVEND010000079.1:0-5609 GCA_963616865.1 Faecalibacterium prausnitzii
TCGTCGGAGAGGGCGCGGCGTTCGCGCGCGAGGGCGGGGGCGAAGGCGCGTGACGTGAAGCGCAACACGACGTTGAACGGCATCAGCGCGAGGCGCCAGAAGCGGAGGAGGACGGCGTAGGGCGGCGCGAGCGGCTCGGCGTAGCGCAGGGCGAGGCGTTTCGGGGTGATCTCGCCGAAGACGAGCAGCGTGACCGTCGTCACGGGCACGGCGAGCCACGTCATCCCCGGCAGCCACCGTGCGAAGAGGTGGTAGCCCATCGCCGCGATGGCGAAGTTGACGAACGTGTTGCCGACGAGCAGCGTCGAGAAGAGGATCGCCTTGTCCTCCAACGCGCCGTCGATGAGGCGATCCGTGCGCGGACTCCGCTTGCGGATGCGCGCGCGCTGCGCCCCCGTCAGCGAGAAGAGCACCGTCTCCGCGCTGGAGAAGAACGCCGAGAGGGCGATGAGGATGACGAGCGGGACGATCATGAACGCCGTGACGAGACCCACGCGACGAGGCGGTTGACCACCCCAAGGGCGAAGACGACCGCCGCCGAGGAAGCGAGGAGCACCGCCCAGTCGCGGCACGCGAGCGGCACGACCTCGAAGAGTTTGCCGCCGAAGGTGACGAGCAGGACTTGCCCCGCGAGGATGACGAGCGCAATCATGAGGAACGTGCGCGAGTCGGCGAAGGAGAGGATCGAACCCGATTTGAGCGCGCGGACGCGGAACATGTTCCAGAACTGCAGGAAGACGAAGAACGTGAAGAAGCAGGTCAACTGGGTCGCCGTCAAACCGTTGCGCCCCCAGAGCAGGATCGCCATCAAAACGCCCGTCATGCCCACGCCCGTCACCACGAGGTCGCGCAGCATCGCGCCGGAGATGATGAACGATGTCCGCGCGCGCGGCTTCTCGGCCATGACCGAGGCGACGGGCGGCAGCGACGACATCGCGAGCGCGGCGAAGGTGTCCATGATGAGGTTCACCCAGAGCATCTGCGTGACCGTCAGCGGCGAGCGCGTCCCGAAGAACGCGCCGAAAAGGACGGTGAGGCAGGCGACGACGTTGACCGTCATCTGGAAGAGGACGAACCGCTGGATGTTGCGGTAGAGCGAGCGACCCCACATGACGGCGCGGACGATGGACGCGAAGGAGTTGTCGAGGATCGTCACGTCGGAGGCCTCCTTCGCGACGCTCGTGCCGTCGCCCATCGAGAGGCCCACGTGCGCGGCCTTGAGCGCGGGCGCGTCGTTGGTGCCGTCCCCCGTGACGGCGACGACCTCGCCGAGGCGTTGGAGCGACTCGACGAGACGCTTCTTGTCGAGCGGCCGCGCGCGGGAGATGACCTTGATCGCCTTGACGCGGCGGTCGAGTTCCTCGTCGGACAACTCGGCGAACGCGGCGCCCGTGATCATCGCCTCGTCGCCGTCCGCGTCCGTCCAAAGGCCGATCTGCCGCGCGATCTCGCACGCCGTCGCCGACGTGTCGCCGGTGACGATCTTGACGGCGATGCCGGCCCGTTGACATTCGCCGAACGCCTGCGGCACGTCGGCGCGGACGGGATCGGCGATGGCGACGATGCCGAGGAGTTTGAACGCGGCGGGCGCGAGCGCGTCGCCCGAAATCGCCGCCTCGTTCGCCGGGACCTCGCGGCAAGCGAGCGCCAAGGTCCGCAGGGCGCGTGACTGCCAGCCGACGAGCCGTGCGCGGAGTTCCTCACGCTCGCCGTCGGAGAGCGTCGCGTCGCAGAGTTTGAGGACGACCTCGGGCGCCCCCTTCACGTGGAGCGTCCTTGCGCCCGACCGAGCGGCGGACTCGACAAGCGTCGCCATAAACTTGCGCTCGGTGCTGAAGGGAAGTTCCTCCACCTTGACAACGCTCTCGCGCAAAGCCTTGTAGTCGCGCCCCTCGCCGTCGAGCCAGAGGAGGAGGGCCCCTTCGGTCGGGTTGCCGATGACCTCGCGCCCGCCCTCCGTCGCCTCGCCGAGCGAGGCCGTCGTGTTGACGGCGATCCCCTCGTCAATGAGATCCCTGTTCGCCTCCAACGCGGGGAAGAACGTTTCGCGCACACGCATGCGGTTCTCGGTGAGCGTTCCCGTCTTGTCGGTGCAGATGACCGTCGTCGAGCCCATCGTCTCGCACGCGTGGAGTTTGCGGACGAGGAACTTCGCCTTGAACATCCGCCGCATGCTCATCGCGAGGCTCAACGTGACGGCCATCGGCAGACCCTCGGGGACGGAGACGACGACGAGCGTGACGGCGAGCATCAGCGACTGGAGGAGATACGCGAAAAGCTGCGTCGCCGGCGTGTTCGCCCAAACGGCCGCCGGGTCGAGGCCGAAGAAGGAGATAAGCCGCCCCACGATGACGAGCGCGGCGAGACAGTAGCTGACGCGGGAGATGACTTGCGCGAGGCGTTCCAGCTGCTCGTTGAGCGGCGTCTTCACCGAGTCGTCGATGCGCGCGGCTTGGAAGACCTTGCCGTTCTCCGTCGCGTCGCCCACCGCCGTGACGCGCATGAGCCCGTGTCCCTCGACGACTTTCGTGCCGCGCAACACCGCGTTCGAGGGGAACGTCGCCTCGGGGTCGAAGAGGCTTTCGTCCGTCGTCTTGCGGCACATCGGCTCGCCGGTGAGCGACGACTCGTCGATGCCGAGCGACGCCGCGCTCAGGAGCGTTCCGTCGGCGGGGACTTCGCAGCCCGTCGTCAGCGCGACGATGTCGCCGACGACGATGTCGCGGCGCGGGACTTTCCGCGAGGCCCCGTCGCGGATCACCTCCACGCCCTCGTCGTCCTGGACTTGGTTGAGGAGGTCGAACGCCCGCCCGGCGCGTTCCTCGAAGAGGAAGGACAGCCCCGTCGCGAGGAGGATCGCGGTGAAGATGCCCATCGGCTCGAAGAACGCCGAGACGCCCTCGTTCGCGGCGACGACCTCGTAGAGCGAGATGCCGCACGAGAGGAGCAGCGCGGCGAGCAGGATGAGGATGAGCGGGTCGAGGAACTGGGCGAGGAACTTGACGAGGAGCGAGGCTTTCTTCGGCGGCGTGAGGACGTTGCGCCCGAACTTGTGTCGGCTTTCCTCGACCTCGGCCGAGGAGAGTCCCGTTTGCGGATCCGTGGAGTCTTTCATGGTGTCTGTCATTTCGTTCCTGTCATTTTTCCGTTGTCGTCCCGCGAGGCAAGCGGCGGAGGACGATGGCCGTGCGGGCGGGGAGATAGAGTTTCACCTGTTCGACGAGCTCCTTGTGCGAGGCGTCGTAGACGAGATCCGGCTCGTAGACCCGGCCGCCCTCGATGCGCCCCTGCCCGCCGAAGCGCGTCTCGTCGGTGTCGAAGAGGTGGCGCCAGCGCGTCGCCGGCGGCACGAGGACGCCGTAGCCCGTGTAGCTCGCCGTCGGATGGAAGTTGAAGACGAAGAGGAGGTCGCCGCGCAGGAACGCGAGGATCTTGTCCGGCTCGTTGGCGATGAGCGCGTGCGGCGTTCCCGTGGCGGCGCGGACGGCCTTGACCATCGCCTCGTCGAAGTCGCCGAGCGCCTTGAACTGGAGGTTCTCGTCGTCGCGCAGCGACCACTGCCGCCTCGCGTGCGAATAGTCCCAGTTGTTCTCGGCGCGGGGGAAGTCGATCCACTCCGGGTGGCCGAACTCGTTGCCCATGAAGTTCAGATACGCCCCGCCGTTGAGCGCGGAGGTCGCGAGACGCGCCATCTTGTGGAGCGCGAGCGCGCGGTCGATCGCCTCGCCGTGCTGATCCTTGCCCATGCCCCAGTAGACGGCCGCGTCCGCCATCGTGAAGAAGAACGTCTTGCCGCCGACGAGCGCCTGGTCGTGGCTCTCGACGTAGCTGACCACCTTCTCCTCGGCGCGTTTGTTGGTGAGCTCGTAGTAGATGCCGCCCATCGGCCAGTTGTCGTCGCGCGTCTTCTCGACGAGGCGGAACCAGAAGTCGGGCTCGCCCATCGCGAGGCGGTAGTCGAAGCCGATGCCGCAGTCGCGGATCGGCGCGGCGACGCCCGGCATCCCGGAGACGTCCTCGGCGATGGTGATCGCCTTGGGGTTGACCTCGTGGATGACGCGGTTGGCGAGGTTGAGGTAGACCCAGGCGTCGTCGTCGACGGAGCCGTTGAAGTATTGCGCGTAGTTCGTGAAGGCCGAGCCCAGCCCGTGGTCCCAGAAGAGCATGGACGTCACCCCGTCGAAGCGGTAGCCGTCGAAGCCATACTCCTCCAGCCAGAACTTGCAGTTCGAGAGCAGGAAGTGGAGGACGGGGATCTTGCCGTAGTCGAAGCAGCGGCTGCCCCACGCCGAGTGCCACCCCTTCCCGCCGGCGTGGAAATACTGGTAGTCCGTGCCGTCGAAGCGCGAGAGGCCGTCGCGCTCGTTGGCGACGGCGTGGGAGTGGACGAGATCCATGATGACGCGCAACCCCATCGCGTGCGCCGTGTCGACGAGGCTCTTCAAGTCGTCGGGCGTGCCGAAGCGCGAGGACGCGGCGAAGAAGGAGCTGACGTGGTAGCCGAAACTCCCGTAGTAGGGATGCTCCATCACCGCCATCAATTGCACCGTGTCGTAGCCCGCCTTCTTGACACGCGGCAGGATGTTGTCGCGGAACTCCGCGTAGGAGCCAACCTTCTTCTCCTCCGTCGCCATGCCGACGTGCGACTCGTAGATGAACGGCGCGCGCGAAACACGGGCGGCGAGCCGCTTGTGCCTCCACTGATAGGTCGACTCAAAGACCTCGGCGGAGAAGAGTTTCGTCTCGGGATCCTGCGTGACGTAGCGGGCGTAGGCGGGGATGCGCTCGCCGCGCCCGCCCTCCCAGCGCATCTCCAGGTGATACTTGTCGCCCGACTTGATGCGCGAGGCGGGGATGACGCGCTCCCACGTGTCCGAGCCGCTCAGGCGGAAGAGCTCGAAGGCGGGGTCGATCTTCCAGCCGTTGAAGTCGCCCACGAGCCACATCGAGGTCGCGTGCGGCGCCCACTCGCGGAACACCCAGTCGCCCGCCGCCGTCCGATGGAGGCCGAAGTATTCGTGCGCGTTCGCCCAGTCGGCGAGTCGCTTCAAGTCCGTGAGCTCGGCGGCGCGATCCGACGCGCGGCGGGCCCGCCCCGTGATCGCCCCGGCGAAATCCTTCAGATACGGATCGTCAAGAAGATGGCTCATCGTTTTTCTCCTCCATATGAGAATAGTATATCAAATTTGGTATAATAACTTCATGAGCTTCTTCAAAGCCTACGACATGAGGGGAACCTACGGGGTCGACTTCGACCTCGACACCGTCTACCGCGTGGGGCTGGCCCTGCCCCGCGTCATTCCGGGCCCAAAATGGCTCGTCGGGCGCGACGGGCGGCTGAGTTCGGAGGCGGTGCTCAACGCCCTCGTCGCCGGGCTGACCGACGCGGGGGCGGCGGTGACGGACATCGGCCTTGCCACGACGCCTGAAATCTATTTCTTCACGGGCGAGGACGATTTCGACGGCTCCGTCATGGTGACCGCCTCCCACAACCCGCCGGGCGACAACGGCATGAAGGTGTCGCGGCGCGGGGCGAAAAGCGTCAGTTACAAGACGGGGCTTCAAGAAGTGGAGGCACTCGTCGCCACGCTCGCGTCACGCACCTTCGA
>CAVEND010000080.1:0-5600 GCA_963616865.1 Faecalibacterium prausnitzii
TACCAGAGCCGGTAGGGCGCGATGACCCCATCGCGCCGTCGTCGGTAGGGCGCGGCGTCCCCGACGCGCCGAAGAAATTTGTCTTCAGAGGGCTTTCTTTCCAGATCACACGCGGCGACAAGGTCGCTCTCATCGGCTACAACGGCCTCGGCAAGACGACGCTCATGCGCATCATCGCGGGGACGCGCCCGCCGACGGAGGGCAAGGCCGTCCTCGGCCACAACGTCGTCCCCGGCTACCTCTCACAGGAGTTCGCCGAGACGATCCCGCCCGACCTCTCCGTCTACCGCAACGCGAAGAACGTTTGGGACGCGAAGGGCGGCGGGCCTGAAAAGATTTTCCGCAACCAACTCGGCGCGTTCGGCTTCGACGAGAACGACGTCGAAAAGCCGGCGGGCGTCCTCTCCGGCGGCGAGAAGATCCGCCTCGCGTTCCTGCGCCTCTTCCTCGCCGCGCCCAACTTCCTCCTCTTGGACGAGCCGACGACGCACTTGGATCTCGACGGCCGCCAGCTCCTCCAGGACGCGCTGCGCCGCTACGCGGGGACGATCCTCCTCGTCTCGCACGACATCGACTTCGTTCGCGCCGTCGCGACGTCCGTTTTGGAGATCACACGCGAGGGCATCCAGTCGTATCCCGGCGGCTACGATTATTTTTGCGAGAAAAAGGCGGAGCTGGAGCGAGGAAGGAAAATTAGTGAATTAGAGAATGAGAGAATGAGAGAATCGTCGAAGAGCCGAGTGGGGGACGGTGAGGCGACGGAGCGGCGGTTGAGCCAAAAGGAGATTCGCAAGCAACGCGCGGCGGAGCGCGAGAAGTTCGCGCCTCGGATGCGCGAGTTGAAAAAGCGCATCGAGGAGGACGAGCGCAAGGTGGACGAGCTGCAGGCGAAACTCGACGAAGCGTCGAAGGAACTTTTCAACCCCACGCCGACGACGGATTTCGCCACCCTGAACCGCGCCGTCCGCGATCTTCAGGACGAGATCGACCGCCGCACCGAATCGTGGGAGGCCGCGTCGGAGGAGTTGGAGCGCGTTCGCGCGGAGGCCGCCTCGTGAGGTCGGGCTTCACGCTGTTGGAGGTGCTGCTCGCCTCGATCATCTTGGGCGTGGGGCTCGCGGGGCTGCTCGTCTCGCTCTCGCAGAGCCAGCGGTTCATGCAGACGATGCCCGATCTCGTCACGGCGCAGGAGGTCATGGACTTGGGCGAGATGGCCTATCCGCTCTCGGAGGTCGAGTCCGAGGACGACCTCGACGTCCGCGAGGCGAGCGTGGACGACTTGTGGAAAATCGTGGCGGGCAGCCACGGCCCGCGTTTGACGCGCGCGCAGCAGGAGAAGTATCATGGCTTCACGTGGTCGCGTGAGCGCGTGGAGGCGAACCCCTCGGAGGACGACCTCAAACGCCTCGGTTACCTCCACCGCGTGCGGATCACCGTCCGCTGGGGGGCGCGGTTTCGCGGCGAGAAGAACGAGGAGAGTTTCGTCACGCTTTGGCGCGACCCCTCGAAAGGCGGAGGCGGGTCGTGAGAAGGCGCGGCTTCACGCTTTTGGAGCTCCTTCTCGCCGTCGTCCTGCTGGGGCTGATGACGACCGTCTCCATCGCCACCTACCGCGCCATCACGACGGGCTGGCGCGTGTCGCGTGACTACGTGGATCGGTTGGAGCGGACGGACTACGCGCTCGACCAGCTCGTCAGCGCGTTGCGCGGCGCCTACTACCCGCACGAGGGTCGGCAGAACGCCGACTTCGGTTTCTTCCTCATCGACAACGGCAACGGCGAAGACCCGCGCTCGTCCGATGTCATCGAGTGGACGAAGACGGGCGCCGCCCTCGTGGGCGACCAGGCCTCCGGCGACGCGCTCCACCGCGTGCAGGTGCGCGTTTTGGAGGAGGGCGACTCGTCGTGGGGCGTGCGCATCTCGCGGACGGGGCTTTACGCGCGCGTCCGCCCGATGGCGGGCGTCGTCACGTCGTCGTCCGCGACGGACGACGAAAAATCCTACACCTTCGACAACGCGGAACTTTACGCGCCCGTCCTCATCGCCAAGGACGTGGAGGGCTTCAACTGCCGCGTCAAGGAGAAGAAGCCCGACAGCGCCTCCAAGAAGGAGTCGGCGGACGCCTACGAGGACGAGTTCCTTTCGACGAACGCGCTGCCCTACCAAGTTCAGATGACCTTTTACGTCTTGAAGGAAGACCCCGACTACGTGTCGCAGAAGACGCGCGTGCCGCTCATGCGCTCGGTCATCCTGCCCCTCCACAAGCAGTCGCTCGACGGCGCGGCGTTGTCGCAGGACACGAAGGGGGGACGCTCGAAATGAGACGCGGCTCGGCCCTTTTGATGGCGCTTTGGATTCTCCTCACGTTGAGCGTGATCGTCCTCTCGTTCGCGTTCGAGGCGCGGCTCCAGGGGGGCGTGAACGTCTACGTCGAGGGCAAGAACCGCGTCCGCCGCCTCGTGGACGCGGGGCGCATCTTGGGCGAGGTCGTCTTGCTCAACTACTCGGACGCGAAAGCGTGGTCGGAGGACGAGGATCTCAAAGCGGAGCTGGAGGAGGATCGCTGGTTTCAGGAGAAGCAGGCGCTCAAATACGGCGGCGCCTGCACGGTGGGGCCCATCCTCTTGGACGAGGAGAACCCCGACTCCGGGACGGTCGAGGTCGAGATCACGCTCTCCTCCTCCGATTCCTCCTCCGGCATCAACGTGAACACGCTCTGCAAGGAAAAAGACCCCAACTTCGAGGATCGCTGGCGGATCATCCTTGACTTGTGCGGCGTGCCGCGTGACGAGGTTCAGAACGAGGAGGGTCGCTCCGTCAACCTCCAGAGCTACATCATCGCCTGTTGGCAGGACTGGCGCGACGAGGACGACGTCACCTACCGCGTCTCCGACACGACGACGGCCGTGGGCTACCAAAGCGAGTCGTCCTCGGAGGTCGAGGCTTACGAGGACTATTACGACCGGCACAAGGCCGACATCGCCGACGAGGACAGGTTCAAGCCCGCGAACGGCGAGATCGGCGACTTGAAGGAGCTCTCGCGCCTCTTGTGCTTCCGCGAGTTCCCCGCCGTGTTGACGGGCGGCGACCTCTTCCCGGACGAGTCGTCGAGCCGCTCGAAGGCGGACGAGGCGCGGGCGGCGAAGATTCCGCGCGGGCTCATCGACATGGGGCTTCTCGGCGTGACGGGCGACGGGCGCGTCAACGTGAACCGGGCGACACGCGAGCAGCTGTTGACGGTGCCGGGGATTTTCGACGTCGACGAGATCGACGAGAACGAGAAGAGCGAGAGCCTCCTCATCGCCGACGCGATCATCGCCTGCCGGACGCGGCAGCCCCGCAACTACGACGTGCCGGAGGATCGCACGGAGTGGGGCTACGGCGAGTTCACGGGCGACTGGTGGGGGGATCTCGTCCAGCGCGTGGCGGACGAGTTCGACATCGAGATCCCGTCGGACGCGAAGAACTACCTTTCGGCGAGCCCCGCTGCGGCGGACGGAACGCTGTTCACGATGCGGATCACGGCCTCGCTGATGGATTTGACCTACACGGCGGAATGCGAATGTTACGTGAAGGACAAGTCGGTCCGCTACGTCCTTTGGAGGGAACTATGAAGACAATCGATGGACGCGCGCTCTCGCAGGCGCTGCGACAAGACATCGCCGCCGACGCGGCGCGGCTGAAGGCGGCGGCGGGCGTCGTCCCCGGACTCGCCGTCATCCTCGTCGGCGACAACCCCGCCTCCGTCTCGTATGTGACGGCGAAGGAGAAGGCGTGCGCGGAGGCGGGCTTCTTCTCGAAACTCGTCAAGATCGCGCCGGGCGACTTCGCGGACACCGCCGCCCTGGAATCGGAGATCCTCGCGACGCTCGCCGCGCTCAACGAAGACCCGCGCATCCACGGCATCCTCGTCCAGCTGCCGCTCCCCAAGGGCGTGGACGAGCGGCGGATCATCGCGGCCATCTCGCCCGAGAAGGACGTGGACGGCTTCACGCCGATCAACGCGGGGCGGCTCCTCATCGGGGAAAAATGCTTCCTCCCCTGCACGCCGCACGGCATCGTCAAACTCATCGAGTTCGCGGGGCTGGACTTAAATGGCAAGCACGCGGTCGTCATCGGGCGGTCGAACATCGTGGGCAAGCCGCTCGCGCTCCTCTTGGCGCGGCGCGAGACGAACGCGACGGTCACGCTCTGCCACACGGGGACGCGCGACCTCGCCTCGTTCACGCGGCGGGCGGACGTCGTCGTCGTCGCGACGGGGCATCCGAACACCGTGACGGGCGACATGTTGAAGCCCGGCGCCGTCGTCATCGACGTCGGTGTCAACCGCGTCGCGGACGCGACGCGCGAGCGCGGCTACCGCCTCGTGGGCGACGCGGACTTCGAGAGCTGCGCGCGCGTGGCGGGCGCGATCACGCCCGTGCCCGGCGGCGTGGGCCCCATGACGATCACGATGCTTCTTCTCAACACCCTCGAAAGCGCGAAAGGACACGCATGACATCACAGAACCTCAGCCTCCTCATCGGGGAATTCAGCGTCGATGGACGGCTCGTCTCGCTCCAGCCCTTCGGCAACGGCAACATCAACGACACGTTCCTCGCGGTCTACCGCAACACGTTCTCGGAGACGCAGGTCATCCTCCAGCGCGTCAACAGCCGCGTCTTCCCGAAGCCGGAGGTCATCATGTCGAACATGCACAACCTGACGCGGCATTGCCACAAGAAACTCGAGCGCGACGCGGAGCGGGGGCGCGACGACCGCGTCTGGCAGATGCCGCGCATCGTCAAGGCGAAGGATGGGCGCGATTTCGTCGCGGACGACGAGGGGAACGTCTGGCGCGTCATCACGCGCATCATGTCGGCGCACGCCTTCGACGTGGCGCAGGGCCCGGAGCACGCGATGGAGTGCGGGGCGGTCTTGGGTCACTTCCACTATCTCGTGGACGACCTCCCGCAGACGGAGATCGAGAACCCGCTCCCCGGCTTCCACATCACGTCGGGCTACCTCCGCGCCTACGACGAGACGCTTTGCTCCGACCGTGCGCGGGCGCTTCTCAAAAGTTCCATGGAGGCGAAGCGGCTCGCCACGTTCATCGAGGAGCGGCGGGGCTTGGCGAAGAGTTTGGAGGAGGCGCAGGCGCGGGGCGAGCTCAAGACGCGGATGTTCCACGGAGACCCGAAGGTCAACAACATCATGATCGACGACGTGACGGGCAAGGGGACGGCGATGATCGACTTGGACACGGTGTCCCCCGGACTCATCCACATGGACTTCGGGGACGCGCTGCGCTCCATCTGCAACCCCGCCGGGGAGGAGGAGGCGAACCTCACGAAAGTCGTCTTCGACGAGGACTTGTGCGCGGCGTTCTGCAAGGGCTACATGCGCGAGGCGGGCGCGTTCCTGACCGACGCGGATCGCGCCTACCTCTACGACTCGATCCGCCTCTTGCCGTTCGAGCTGGGGCTTCGGTTCTTCCAGGACTACCTCAACGGGAACGTCTACTTCAAGACGAAGACGCCGGAGCAGAACCTCAACCGGGCGCGTGTCCAGTTCCGCCTCTGCGAATCGGTCGAGGCGCGCGAACGCTCGATCCGCGCCTC
>CAVEND010000081.1:0-5578 GCA_963616865.1 Faecalibacterium prausnitzii
GCTGTGGCCGCCTTGGGCGCAGAGGACGCAGGGGACGCGAAGGGCGCGGGCGACCTCTGCGTCGTGGAGGGCGTCGCCGATCATGACGACGCGCCGCGTGTCGCCGAGGAGGCTTTTGAGTTTCTTCGCCTGATCGAGTTTGCTCGCGCCGTCAAGGCTTTGCGTGCCGCAGACGCACGTGAAGAAGTCGCGAATGCCGAAAGACGACAACGCCTCGTCGAGCAAGTCCTGTCGGAGGATCGAGAGGACGCACTGCTCGATGCCGTGGGCGCGAACCGCGTCAAGGGCGGCGAGGGCTTCGCTGTTGAGGCGTTTTCCCTCGTGCGCGTAGAGTCGGTGGTAGTCGCGTGCGAGCGCGTCCCAATCCTCGTGCGCGAGGTCGATGCCGCACGTTTCGTAGAAGGGTCTGACGGGAAAGGCGAAGTGGTCGCGGTAGAAGTCCATCGTGATGGGCTTGAGGTGCCGCGCCATGAGCAGCGTGTTGAGGGCGTTGAGCGAGGCCCTCGTGTCGTCCAAGAGCGTGCCGTTCCAGTCCCAGATGATGACGGGCGCGTCCATGGTCAGAGGCGGAAGCGGTGCGAGGAGACGCCCTTGTCGACGAAGCGCGACGCCTCGCCTCGGAGTCCGATTTCGCGGACGCCCGGCGTGTCGAGGAGGAGCGCGCCGCACGGGAGGCGGACGAGTTCGCGCGCGGTCGTCGTGTGCCGCCCCTTGCCGGACCACGCTTGGATCTCCTGCGTGGGCGCGTAATCCTCCCCAAGGAGCGTGTTGAGGAGCGTCGACTTGCCCACGCCGGAACTCCCGATGAGGGCGATGGTCTTTTGCGGCGCGAGGAAGGGCTCCAACTTCTCGAAGCCTTCGCGCGTCCGCGAGGAGATGAGGACGAGCTCCCCACGCCCCGCCAACAGCTTTTCAAGGTCGCGGAGTTTGTCGTTGTCACCCGCTTGCCGCAAATCGGCTTTCGTGACGACGAAGGCGAGGTCGCTTTTCCCGCGATCCTCGGCGAGCGCGAGATACCGCTCGGCGCGGGCGAGCGAGAAGTTCTCGTTGAGCGACATCATGATGAAGAGGACGTCGAAATTGACGGCGAGCGTCTGCGTCGTCCGCCGCGCCGTCGGGTCTTGCCGCGTGAAGTGCGAGAAGCGCGGCAGGACTTCCGTGACGAGCGACTCGCCGCTTGGCTGGTAGACGAAGCGGACGAAATCGCCCGTCATGGGCAGGAGCGGGGCGCGGACGCGCCGCTCGGAGATCTTCTCGCCGCGCATCGAGTCGGGCGCGGTCGTTTTCATCTTCAGGAACGCGGACTTCTTTTTGCGGGCGAGGAGGACGTCGGGCGATTCGTTGGCGACGAGGTGGTAGTAGTCGCCGTGGGACAGGATGACGCGCCCCAAGCCGGGGGCCAGCGGGCCCCGCCAGCCGAACTCCTCAATCCGCGTCATGAGCGTCAGTCGGCCTGGTAGGGCATGAGGAACTCCTCCTTGAAGTCATACCCGTTGGCGAAGCCCTCCGCCGAGTCGTGCTCGTCGCTCCCGATGCGTTTGGACTCCACGAGGTTGAAGACCATCTCGCCGATGTCCTCCGTGCAGGTGAGACCCCACTCCGTCAGAACCGTGTGGGCGAGGGGGCCGTATTGGTCGAGCACGAGGTCGTGGAAGGCGTCGAGGATGTCCGTCGCGGAGTAGGAGGCGTCCTTCTCCGCGTTCAGCGAGTTGATGGCCGTCATCAAGACGGCGTAGGCCCGCGCCGGGTAGCGCTTGTCCTTGGCGACGAGATCCGAAAAGTCATCGGCGTTGAAATCGATTTCATCCATGGCACACGTGTTTCCGCGTCTTGTCCTCTCCTTGTCCTTGCGGTGGGAACGGAAGGCCTCCGCCTCCCGAACTTGTTTCGAATTATACCATATCCAACACGCGCCGCGCAACAGGCGAGGCGGGGGCGAAGAGACTTGACCGAAACAATTTTCTTTCGCGACTTTGGCGCAAGTTTTTCTTCTTGCATTTGTGGTGGGAGAGAGTGTATAATAGTGTCAGAAAATGTCAAAGAGAGTTTTAGAGTGTGCGCAAGCGGCGGAGACCGCGCAGTCGGGCGTCCTTCTGGGGCGGCACGACTACGCGCTCGATCCCAAAAAGCGGTTCACCATTCCGAGCGAATGGCGTTTCGCCTTCGGGTCCGTCGCCTACGTCATGCCTGACCGCAAGGAAAAATGTCTCAATCTTTACCCAAAGGCGGAGATGGATGTGTTCCTCGATCACTTGCGGCAGAAGGCGTTGCTCGATCCCGCGCTCAACAAAGTGTTCGCGATGATCGGCGCCGTCTCTCAACAACTCACCCTTGACACTCAGGGCCGAATCCGCATCTGCGACAAGCTCCTTCAGTTCGCGAACTTGACGACGACGGTCGCGATGGTGGGTTCGGTCCGTATGGTCAAACTTTACGCGCCCGACGTTCTGGGGCCCGAAGACACGGTGGATGTCGCGGCCTTGGACGCGGCCTTGGAAGCGGCGGGGATCTGACCGATGGCCTCGCACATCCCCGTTCTTTTCGACGAGACGATCTCCGCCCTCCACGTGCGCCCCTCCGGCCGCTACATCGACGGAACGCTCGGCCGCGCCGGACACGCGCGTGGCCTCGTGGAGCGCGGTGGCTTCGTCTTGGGGATCGACCGCGACGACGAGGCTCTGTCCGATGTCGAGGCTCTTCGCGCGTCCGACGAGGTGCTTCGCGCCCACCTTGAGATTCGCAAAGGCCGCCACGGTGAGATGCTTGCGCTCGCGCACGCGCACGGTTGGGATGCGGTGGACGGCGTTCTTTTGGATCTTGGCGTCTCCAGCCCGCAATTGGACGAGGGCGCGCGTGGCTTCAGCTTCCTCCGCCCCGGCCCTCTCGACATGCGCATGGATCGGACGCAGAAGTTGACGGCCGCCGAGATCGTCAACACGTTTGACGAAGACGCCCTCGTGGACATCTTCCGCCGCTTTGGCGAGGAGCCCCGCGCGCGTCGCCTTGCGCAACGCCTTCTCGCCGCACGGGCGCGTGGCGTCGCGTTCAAGACGACGGACGAACTCGCCGCGTTCATCGAGCGGGAACTCGGCCGCACGGGTGCGCACCATCCCGCGACGCGCGTGTTTCAGGCGTTGCGCATGGCCGTCAACGACGAGGCGGGGGAACTGACCCACGCCCTTGACGCGGGGCTTTCGCTGTTGCGTCCGGGCGGCCGCTTCGCCGTCATCACGTTCGAGTCCATCACGGATCGGATCGTCAAACAGTTTTTCGCCCGCCACGCGGGGCGCGAGGTCTCGCGGCAGGAGGGCGGCTCGCGCTGGGAAGGGGAGACGCCCCGCGTGAAACTCGTCACGCGCCGGGCGGTGCGCGCGGGCGCGGACGAGGTGGCGAAAAACCCCCGCGCTCGAAGCGCGAAACTGCGTGTCGCGGAAAGGATGTGAGTGATGTCGAAGAACCGCCGAACATCGAAGAAAATGAGCGTCAACGCGACGGTGGCGACGAACGTGGGTTCGCTTTTGGCGGCCTTGTTCGTCATGGTCATCGTCAACTTCCTCGCCTCCTCCAGCTGCCAGCAGCTCTCCAAGGCGATTGGCGACAACCGCAAGGAGCTCGCCCGCCTCGACCGCGAGCGGAGCCGCGAGATGACGAACTGGGAGGCGATGAAGACGCCGGAGAAGGTCAAGGAGGCGTTGCTCAAGCATGGGCTCGCGATGAACCCGCCGCGCGCGGATCAGAACGTCTACATGGGGCCCGACGGCAAGCCCTCCCGCGGGCAGTATTCCGTCAACGCCGCGCGTCGCCGCCACGGCGGCGTGGCCGCGCAGTATAAGAAGGCGCGGTAGCCTTTTTCCGCCATGACTCGCCGCCATGAGGGTTTCCGCTTTTGGTTCCCCGTCGCGATCCTCCTCGCCTTCGCCGTCGACGTGGGCTGCTGCCTCGCGCGCGCGCACTTGGACCCGAAGGTGCTGGCCCCGAATTACGACCTTGAATACGCCCTCCCCGCCCGGCGCGGCTCGATCTACGGCGCGTATGGCAAGGACTCGCCGTTCGTCATGTCCATGCCGCTTTGGGAATACCGCCTCGACCCCGTCGCGCTCACGAACCAGGTCGTGCGGCGGCGCGGCGTGCCCGCGCGTCCGCCGGCGGCGATCCTGAGGACGGTCTCGGAGGCGCTCGGCCTCGATTTCGCGACGTTGAAGGCGATGGCCGCCAACACGCGCAACCGCTACCAGTTCCTCGCCATCTCGTCCGACCCCGACGCGCACCGAATCCTCGCCGACCGCTCGCTCGTCGCGGGCGTCGCCATCCACGAGAAGAGCGTCCGCCGCTACCTCTTGGGGCGGTCGCTTTCGCACGTGCTTGGCTCGGTGAACGCCGAGGGCGTGGGCAGCGCGGGGATCGAGCTTAAATACAACCGCGAGCTGACGGGAACGCCCGGCGTCGTGCGCGGCATGAAGGACGCGCGGCAGCGCGAGATCTACGACAAGCGCATGGTCTCCATCGAGCCGCAGCCGGGGAGCGACGTCTACCTCACCATCGAGCCGAACGTCCAGTTCGAGGCGGAGAAAGCCCTGGCCTGGGGACTGGGGGAGTTCGGCGCCGCGTCGGGCTGGGTCATCGTCATGGACAGCGCGACGGGGGCGATCCTCGCGATGGCCTCGTCGCCCGGCTACGACCCGCTCGACTTCGGGAAAAGCGAGGAGGGCGAGCGGCTCAACCGGGCGGTGGGGTTCAACTTCGAGCCGGGCTCCGTCATGAAGACGATCACCGTCGCCACCGCCCTTGACGCGAAGGGCGAGCGCTACGGCCCCCTGACGCGCTACTCGACCGCGCGCAACGACCCGAACTACTACAAACTCCCCGGCGACGGCGGGCACGTTTGGGAGCCGACGATGACGCTCACCGAGGCGATTGTCAAATCGTCCAACATCGTCATCGGCAAGCTCGCCTACGACCTGGGCCCCACGCTCCTCTACGACTCCTTCCGCCGCTTCGGCTTCGGCGAGAAGACGGGGATCGAGCTGCCCGGCGAGGAGACGGGGATTTTGCCGAACCCGCGCAAGCGCATGTGGGACAAAGCCTCGCAGTCGCGCGCGGGCATCGGGCAGTTCGTCGCCGTCACGCCCATCCAGCTCATCGGCGCGTATCAGGCGCTCGCGAACGACGGCGTGCGGATGAAGCCCCACATCGTCAGCCGCGTCGTCTCCGCGAACGGCGAGACGCTTTACGAAGCGTCGCCGCGCGAGGTCGCCCGCCCGGTCTCGGCGAAGACGGCGCGCGCGGTGCGCGTCATGATGGCGGACGTCGCCACGGTGAAGGGGACGGCGCGGCGGGCGGCGATCCGTGGCTATTCCGTCGCGGGCAAGACGGGGACGGCGCAGAAGGTCGCGAACGGGCGGTATCTGCCGGGGCTTTACTGCGCGTCGTTCTGCGGGATCGTCCCCGCCCACAGCCCGCGGATCGTCATCCTCGCCTCGCTCGACTTCGAGCAGCGGACGCGCTACCACCAAGGCGGCAATTCGGCGGCGCCCGTCTTCAAGCGCGTCGCGCTCGCGGCGATCCGCTACCTCGGCAT
>CAVEND010000082.1:0-5542 GCA_963616865.1 Faecalibacterium prausnitzii
GACTACGCCTACGCGAACATCCAGCCGGCCCTCCTGCGCGTCGCGGGCGTGGGCGAGGCGACGGTCTACGGCCCGAAACTCGCGATGCGCGTCTGGCTTGACGCCGAGCGCATGGCGGCGCAGGGGCTGAACACCGAGGAGGTCATCGCGGCCATCTCCGCGCAGAACATCCAGGCCTCGATTGGCTCCGTCGGCTCGTCGCCGACGGGCAAGCACGGCGCCTACTCCTACACGCTCCTCGCCAAGGGACGCCTCATGACGCCCGACGAGTTCGACGACATCATCGTCCGCCGCGACGAGAACGGCGGCGTCGTCCGCTTGAAGGACATCGCCCGCACGGAGATCGGCGAGCAGAGCTACCAGTTCAGCGGCATGTTCAACGGCGAGAACGCCGTCTCCATCGGCCTGCAGCAGAAGCCGGGCGCGAACGCCATCGGCTCGATGGACGCGGTGCTGGAGGCGTTCCGCAACCTGGAGAAGGACTTCCCGGAGGATCTCGAATGGCTCGTCGGCTACGACGCGACGGACTACGTGCGGCGCACCATCGCGGAGATCGTCGAGACGCTCGTCATCACGTTCGTCCTCGTCGTCCTCGTCTGCTACCTCTTCTTGCAGGACTGGCGCGCGACGCTGATCCCCTGCCTGACGATTCCCGTCTCGATCTGCTCGACGTTCATCTTCATGGCCGTCCTGGGCTACTCGATCAACACGCTGACGCTCTTCGGCCTCGTCCTCTCCATCGGCGTCGTCGTCGACGACTGCATCGTCGTCGTCGAGCGCGTCCAGTTCCTCATCGAGTCGCGTGGCCTCAACTGCAAGGAGGCGACGATCCAGGCGATGAGCGACGTCACCTCGGCCGTCATCGCGACGACGCTCGTCCTTCTCGGCGTCTTCGTGCCGATTGGCTTCATGAGCGGCATCACGGGGCGCATCTACCAGCAGTTCTCGATCACGCTCTCGGCGGCCGTCTGCTTCTCGACGGTCTGCGCCCTCACCCTCGCGCCCGCGCTCACGTCGCTGCTGCTGCGGGAGGCGCGGCCGTTCAGGCACGGGCCCTTCGCGTGGTTCAACTGGGCGCTTGAGCACTTCAAGGGCTTCTTCGTCAAGTGCGCGAAGTGGCTCGCGAGCCGCATCTTCCTGACGCTCCTCATCCTGATCCTCACGATCCTCCTGACGATCAACGCCTTCATCACGACGAAGACGTCGTTCCTCCCCGACGAGGATCAACGCGCGGTGTTCGTCTCGCTGGAACTCCCGGAGGGCTCGACGCGCCAACGCTCGACGGACGTCGCCTACCGCGCCACGCAGCTCCTCCAGAAGGAGATCCCGGAGGTCTCGACGGTGCTGACGATCACGGGCATGTCGATGGTCTCCGGGCGCGGCGAGAACTTGACGATGATGATCATCGAGATGACGCCGTGGGAACAGCGTCCGCTCCCGGAGCAGCACGTGATGCGCCTCATCGACAAGGTGAACGCGACGCTCGCGCAGATCCCGGAGGCGAAGGTGACGAGCTTCGTGCCGCCGGCGATTCCGGGCCTCGGCTCGAACTCCGGCATCGACCTGCGCCTCGAGTCGAAGGGCGACACCGACCCGATTCGCCTCGACAAGGTGACGAAGGAGGTGCTCGCGAAGCTGAACCACCTGCCGGGCGTGATGACGGCCTTCACGGGCTACACGGCCGAGACGCCGCACCTGAGGTTCAACCTCGACCGCGACAAGGCGGAGATGTTCGGCGTGTCGGTCTCGACCGTCTACTCGACGCTCCAGAACTACCTCGGCTCGCGCTACGTCAACGACGTCAACCTCGGCACGCAGGTGAACCGCGTGACGGTTCGCGCCGACTGGCCCGCCCGCGACGTGCCGGAGTCCGTCCTGAAGCTCTACGTCCGCTCGGACAAGGGCGAGATGGTGCCGGTCGGCTCGCTCGGCACGCTCACGCGCGAGCTGGGGCCACGCATGCTCTCGCGCTACAACATGTTCGTCTCCTCCGCGATCACGGTCATGCCCAAGCCGGGCGTCGCGACGGGCGCGATCATGGACGAGATCCGGACGACGCTCAAGGACGTCCTGCCGGACGACTACGGCTTCGAGTGGTCGGGCATCACCTTCCAGGAGGAGCGCAACGCCGGCTCGGCGGCCCCGCTCCTCGCGCTCTCGGTGCTCTTCGGCTACCTCTTCCTCGTCGCGCAGTATGAGTCGTGGACGATTCCGCTGCCCGTGATGCTCTCGATCTTCGTCGCCGTGTTCGGCGCGTTGACAGGCCTCAAGTGGTGGGGCATCGCCGCCGAAGGGCAGGCGTATTCGCTCTCGATCTACGCGCAGCTCGGCCTCGTCCTCCTGATCGGTCTCGCCTCGAAGAACGCGATTCTGATCGTCGAGTTCGCGAAGGACAAGCACGAGCTGGAGGGCTACTCGATTGTCGAGGCGGCCGGCGCGGCGGCGGGCGAGCGGTTGCGCGCGCTGTTGATGACGGCGTTGACGACGCTCCTCGGCACGCTCCCGATGATGATCGCCTCCGGCGCGGGCGCGGCGAGCCGCCGCCACCTCGGCACGACGGAGTTCTGGGGGATGTTCTTCTCGGTTGCCTTCGGCATCTTGCTCGTGCCGGGGCTCTACGCGCTCTTCCAGACGTGGCGCGAGCACGCGAAGCGCTTCTTCGCGTATCTGGGGGCCGTCTCCCAGCGCAAGCGCCAGCTCAAAGACCGCGCCGCGCTGCGGGCGGAGCAGAAAGGAGTTCAAGCATGAAAAACGCATGGATGTGTGTCGTGGCGACGGGGCTCGCGGGGTGCCTGTCGCTCCCCTCGGTGGGCCCCGACTACCAAGAGCTCTCGTTCGACCCCTTCGAGTGCCCCCTGCCCGACGCGGGGCTGCCGACGGACGAACCGCTGACGAACGGGCTTTACCGCGCCGCCACGAACGACGTGCGGACGCTCGTGACGACGAACGAACTCGCCGACTGGTGGACGCGCTTCAACGACCCCGTGCTGACCGATCTCGTTGAGAGCGCGCGGACGAACAACCTCTCGTTCAAGATGGCGGCGTGGAAACTCTCCCAGTCGGAGTATGAGCTCTTGGGCTCGCGGGCGGCCTTCCTGCCGACCTTCGACATCGGCGCGGCGTGGAACAAGAACCGCTACGAGGAACGCGCCTCCACCGCCGGCGTCGCGACGCGCTACCAAGCGCAGCAGGCCGCGCTCGACGGCAACTGGGAGATCGACCTCTTCGGCGGCAACCGCCGCCAATACGAGGCGGCCCTCGCGAAGGCCGAGGCGGCGGGCTGGACGGTCGCGGATGCGTGGGTGTCGCTGACGGCGCAGATCGGCTCGACCTACGTCTCCCTCCGGACGATTCAGGCGCGGATCGACGTGGCGCGGACGAACCTCGCGCTCCAGAACGAGACGTATGAGATTCTGAAGTCGCGCCTCGACTCGGGCATCGGCGACGAACTCGCCGTCAACCAGTGCGCCTACGTCGTCGAGGAGACGCGCGCGAACATCCCGACGCTTTTGGCGCAGGAGGAGGAGCTCAAGAACTCTCTCGCCATCCTCGCGGGCAAGCGGCCGGGCGACCTCGCGGACGCCTTGGCGCCGCTCGACACGCCGCGTGACTGGCTGCTCGACCCGCATCGGATCGCCGAGTTGCCGCTCGACTGGATGCGCCAGCGTCCCGACGTGATGGTCGCCGAGCGCGAACTCGCCGCCGCGACGGCGTCGATTGGCGTCGCCAAGGCGCAGTGGTTCCCGAAACTCTACGTGACCGGGCAGGTCGGCTTCCAGAACACGGACGGGGCGCGACTCTTCGACAAGGCCTCGTTCTTCGCGATCCTCGGGCCGGCGGTCAGCTGGCCGATCTTCCAGGGCGGCGCCATTTACGCGAACGTGAAGGTCGCCGAGGCGAAGATGGAGCAGGCGGCGCTCAACTACGAGCTCGCGCTGGAGACGGCCTACGCGGAGGTGCGCAACGCCTACGCCGCCTACACGCAGGAGTATCACCGCAACCAGTCGCTGGCGACGGCCGTTCGCGCGGCGACCGAGGCGGTCGAGATCTCGAAGGATCTCTACCGGAACGGACTCAAGGACTTCAACAACGTCCTCGACGCGCAACGCTCGCGCCTCTCGCTTGAGGAATCGTTCGTCGTGTCGCGTGGGAACATCACGCTCAACCTGATCGCGCTCTACCGCTCGCTCGGCGCGGGGCGGCCGTCGGGGGAGGGGACGCGGTGAAGTCTTCCGTTTTGTTCGCGGGTGCTCTCGCCCTCTTCCTCCTCGCCGCGCCGCTCGCGTGGGCGAAGGAGAACGTCATCTTCATTTTGACGGACGATCTCGGCTACGGCGACGTCGGCTTTTCGCTCAACCAGAAGCGCAAGGCGGGCGAGGCGCACATCGACACGCCGACGCTCGACCGCTTGGCGGCCGAGGGCGTCATCCTCTCCGACCACTACTGCGCGGCGCCCGTGTGCGCGCCCTCTCGCGCCTCGATCTTGACGGGGCGGCACCAGCCCGACTGCTCGGTCACGAACAACATGTTCGACGCGCCCATCACGGAGAAGGAGACGCTCGGCACGGTCATGAAGCGGGGCGGCTACCACACCTACGCCGTCGGCAAGTGGGGGATCGCGGGGGGCGGCCAGTCGAAGAAGCCGCGCACGGCGCACCCGTGCGACAAGGGCTTCGACCACTTCTACGGCTTCCTCGACCACCTCGCGGGGCACACCTACTTCCACACCGACACCTACCGCGACGGCGTGTGGATGGGGATTGACGAGGATCGCACGAACGCGACGAAATCCGCCGAGGGGAAGTATTCGACGACGCTCTTCACCGACAAGGCGATGGACTATGTCTCCGCGTGCGTGACGGAGCATCCCGGCGAGCCGTTCTTCCTCTACCTCGCCTACACGACGGTGCACGGGCCCTTTCAGATTCCGGGGGCGGTCTATGACCAGTATAAGAAGTATCCCGAGACGTTCGGCCGCTACGCGACGTGCGTGACGATCTTGGACGAGCAGATCAAGCGGTTGATGGATCACTTGGAGAAGATCGGGGCGTTGGAGAACACGATTGTCATCTTCACGAGCGACAACGGGCCCGCGCGCGAGTATGGGTCCGATCCAAAATTCTTCAAGTCGGCCGGGCCTTTCCGTGGCCTGAAGCGCGATGTCCTCGAAGGGGGGATGCGCGTGCCGACGTTCGTGTGGAAGAAGGGCGGCTTCGGCAAGAAGGTGGACGCGCAAGCCTCGCAGGCGACGGACTGGATGCCGACGTTGGCGGAACTCGCGGGCGTGGAAACGCCGGAGGGCTGCAAGGGCGTCTCGCTCTGGCCGCGCTGGGGCAAGGCGCGGGCGAAGAAGTCGTCCGCCTCGCCCATCTCGACCGCCTACCGCTTCACCGCGCCGCAGAAGATGGTGCGCGTCGGGGACTATTCCGTCCTCGTCGTCGGCAAGGGGCCGCTTGAGATCTACAACGTCCGAAAGGATCCTGGCGAGACGAAGAACCTCGCGCCCAAGGGCGTCAAGGCCGACGACTTCCCGTGGCCGGGC
>CAVEND010000083.1:0-5524 GCA_963616865.1 Faecalibacterium prausnitzii
AAAAACGCGCCCCCCTTCACCTCCCGGCGCGAATGCGGATGAAGACGGGGGAGGTTGTGGAAGCGTCGTCAAGTTCGACGAAGAGGAATTTCTCGCCCGGTTTCGGGCTCAGGTTGAGCGCGGCGCGTTCCGCCTCCGTCAGTTCCCTCGCGTCGGCGAAATCGTCCGCGAACGCGCCAACCTCGCGGACGCACTCAAAGCCAAGCCGCGTTTGGGGTGCGAAGGTGGGTTCGCCCGCCCCCGACGGCGCGGAGACGCGCGCGCCAAGGATCAGCCCCTTCGCGCCGCCCACCTCGGCGAAGCGCATCTCGCTCACGCCAAACGCATAGTCGAGCGAGACCTCCCCCTCGCCGCCCCCGCTCGGTGGGGGCGTGATGCGGATGGGGACGTTCTCGAAGAGATCCAGCCCCGCGAGAGGCGGACTTTTCTCGCCGAGTTTGAGCCGCGCCACCCCATGCTTCTCCGCCGCCTCACGAATGAGTTTGTTCACCGTCTCACTCTCGTCGGGGAAGAAGGGTTTTTCACCGTCGGCCACCGAGACTTCGAAGTAGGCGGGGGAAGAGGACTTATCCGAGAGGATCGTCGCCCCTGATTCGACATCGACCACCGCGTAGGCATAGGCCACATCCTTCGAAAGCCCCGTCGGCACCACGATGCCAAGCTCAAGGTTGGCGAGACCCGAATCGAAGTTCTCAGGGCCCGTCCAGCCGCGATGACGCCCGCCGAGGTCAAAGCGCTCGCGGTCTTCCCAAGGCGGGATCTCGAAAACCCTCTCGTCCGTCTTGATGATTTCGCCGCCCGACGATGTCAGCGAGAAGACGAGTTTCAAACGCCGCGCTTCCGTCGGCGAAAAGTTCTGCACGACCGTCCTCAACCGCAATGCCTTGCCGCCGAGACATTGGGCGTTGAAAAGGGCGCGTCCCGTTCCGCTCAACAGCCGGGCGGAGCGGTCGCCGAGGAAGTCCGCGAAACCCTGATAGGTCGCCGGGGTGAAATCGCCGGCGCGAACATACCGCTCGCCCACCGTCTCAAGCTCCGGCACCGCCACGTAAAGACCCTTGTCGCCATCCGCCAACATGCTCGCGATACGCTTCGCCCCCTGCAGCCGGCAGAGTTCGCAGAGCGTCATGCCGGTGTCGCCCATAAGGCACGTCCGGCTCGAATTGAAAGACCCTCCCCCGGCGACATAGGGGACTGGATACGAGTTGTGGAAACCGAGCAACGTCTTCCAGCGGAGACGCTCGGGGTCGCCGGTGTTGGAGACGTTCAGCGAGGCGTTCGCCGTCGCTTCCGTCATTGCCCCGGAGATGTATTCGTCGCCGAGGTGCAAGAGCGCGTGCCCGAGTTCATGCGCGAGGATCGGCACGCTCGACGCACCCGCCGACGAGGTGGCGTATTGGAAGCCGTAGTCGCGGTTCACCACGCTCGCGCCCATGTAGGCGGTGCTGTTCGCGAGCATGACGAAGGCGTCGATGTGGTCGTAGACGTCGAAATACGGCTCGTTCTCGTCGATCCACCGCCCGTTTTCATCGACGAGGAGGTCGGGGTCCTTGAACGGCTCCTGACGCCTCGCGTCGTGGACGTCGCGGATGAAGGCGGGGCCGATGCAACGCTCGAAAATGTGATTCTTGCACGGAGAGCCGGGGATGGTCAGGGCGCGGTTCTTGTAGACACTGCCGAAGAAGGTGTCGCCCGCCGCGTTATCAGCGCTCCACCTCTTCGCGGAGACCGTGCCGACGGCGTAGACGTTGAAGCGGTGGGCGAATGTCCGATAGGGCTCATAGGCCGCCACGCCCGCCCACATCCGCTTGGCGTCGGCGACGAACTGCGCCTGGTCGGCGGCGGTGTAGCCCTCGGCGCAGATCAGGATGACGGCGTTGGTGAGGTCGCTGCCGGTCTTTTGGATGACGTGGACGGGGATCTCGCGCGTCTCGCGCTCCCTGGAATCCGTGTAGTGCGCGCCCAAGAGGACGCGGATGGTCGATGGCGTGGAGGCGGTCTCCTCCGCCGCGTCGCAAAGGGGTGGCACGACCGCCAACGAGACAAGGCAACATGCGAGGACGGCTTTCATCTTTCGTCTCCTCTCAAAATGGCAACATCGTTCACATTCTCACCTCCCGGCGCGAATGCGGATGAAGACGGGGGAGGTTGTGGAAGCGTCGTCAAGTTCGACGAAGAGGAATTTCTCGCCCGGTTTCGGGCTCAGGTTGAGCGCGGCGCGTTCCGCCTCCGTCAGTTCCCTCGCGTCGGCGAAATCGTCCGCGAACGCGCCAACCTCGCGGACGCACTCAAAGCCAAGCCGCGTTTGGGGTGCGAAGGTGGGTTCGCCCGCCCCCGACGGCGCGGAGACGCGCGCGCCAAGGATCAGCCCCTTCGCGCCGCCCACCTCGGCGAAGCGCATCTCGCTCACGCCAAACGCATAGTCGAGCGAGACCTCCCCCTCGCCGCCCCCGCTCGGTGGGGGCGTGATGCGGATGGGGACGTTCTCGAAGAGATCCAGCCCCGCGAGAGGCGGACTTTTCTCGCCGAGTTTGAGCCGCGCCACCCCATGCTTCTCCGCCGCCTCACGAATGAGTTTGTTCACCGTCTCACTCTCGTCGGGGAAGAAAGGCGTCTTCTTCTCAACAAGGACGAGTTGCAACGTCGTGCCATCATTTGTCGTCCTCATCTCCAACGAGCACGTCGCCGCTTGGATCGCCGATTCGCGAAGACGGAAGCATTTGAGCGCCTCATGGTGGCGGGGGTTCGCGGCGGGCACTTCCACAAGCACCGCGCCCGCTGTCGCCGATTCGGGCGGCGTCACCTCGATTGTCCCCGGCGCGTAGTCGTCCACCGCGACGGTCCGCCAAGCGAGCGGCCACGTCGCACCGCCCGACAAGTCGAGATGCGCCCCCGGCGCGAACGAAAGGCCGTTGGGCGTGACGGTTTGACCGGAATACCCCTTCCCGCCGCTCTCCGTCGAAAAGCCGACCGTCACTTGGTAGAACTTCGCGTTGTCGGCGAGGCGCGCGTTCACAAGTTGCGGCGCAAGACGCTTCTCGTAGGTGAAGGAGCCCACCGTCTGCCACTCGTCGTTCCAATTGACCTTCGCCTTGAGCGTATACTCGCGCTCCGGGCGGATGGTGAACATGACCTTGTAGTAGAGGTTCACCGCCTCGTCGGCGGCCAACGCCTCGAAGTGCTGCATCGTGTAGGAAAAAGCATCGTCGGCTCGGTTGGGCTCCGTCCCCAAAAGAAACTCCTCCCAGTTCGCGTAGCCGTCGCCGTCGCTGTCGGCGGTGGCCAGCGTCTCGTCCGCCGTCTCATTCGGGAAATAGGCGGAAAGGTAACCCGTCGTCACGTTCGCATACCGCCCCGAACGCACGACACTCCCCGGAGCGACGCACTTGAGCGCGATCTCATCGGACGCCTGCGTCCAGCCTTGGCTGAGACCTCCGGACTTGCGGGCATAGACCTTGCCCGCCAGCGTCGTCGCGCTGCGCGTGTTCTCAATGACGGGGATCGCCATCGCGAGACTCGCGTCGTCGTAGGCCACCGTCACAGGATAGGCGGAGAGGTGGTAGTCCGCGATGCGCGTGTCCTGCGATTGGAAGACCGCCCCCTTCGTCGCGAGGTCAAGGCCGCCCACCTTGAAGCGAACGACAGAGCCGGGGGCGACCGTCTTTTGCGTCAGAAGGCTCACGTCCCTCGGCTTGACGCGCATGGGGGCGTAGACCTGAACCTCCCCCGTCGCCGTGAATCCGCCATAGGCGAGCGTCAAGGAAATCCGATGATCGCACAGGTAGTATTGCTTCTCCGAGGAGTTCGGCTTTTTCACATAAACGAGCGTGTCGCCCTCGAACGCGGGCGTGAACTCGGAATATGAGACAGAGAAACCCGCCGGACTTGAAAGCGAGCTCTCAACCAAACTCACCGTGCGCGTCTGCGGCGCGACAGGGACGCGCGTGCCGTCGGACAGAACGGCGTTCGCGAGAATGATCGGCGTAGGTGTCTCCTCCAAGTCAATCGCCGCAGCCGGGACTTCAAGGCCCACGATGTCCGACGATGCGATGACGCGGAGCGTCGTCTCCGCGCTCTTCAAGGGGAAGAACGTGTGGGACGTCGCCCGCACGGTGATGGACGACGACGCGGCGGGCGTCAACACGCCGTCCGCCGAAATCGTCCCCTCGCCCCTGACGATCTCCCACGCGACGCGGTGGTCAAGCGCCATCGTGACGCCATCGGGGAATGTCGCGGCGAGGCGGAGCGACAACGCCTCCCCCGCGACGGCGACGGGTGCGCCGACGATGGAGAGGGCGGGATTTTCCACATCCCCGAAATGGACCTTCGTTCTCGCGGTGCGCCCCGCCGAGACGACCTCGTCGATCCACCCCGCCGAATAGCCGCGATAGGCCTTGATCGCCCCACTCCCCGGATCAGTCCACGCATTCGCCCACACCTTCTCCGCGCCGATGCCCGCGTAGGGGTTGATCGTGCGCGGGTCGAACGCGCCATACTGCGGAAGGCCGCCGTGGAAAAACGGATAGACGTGCGACGACTCGCGGCTCGCGTAGTAGACGATGAAATCGTCGCCGAAGCCTGGCACGGTCGCGAGGTGATCCTTGACCATCGAGCAATAACTGCACCACGAGGCCCCGCTCAACACGAAAAGAAACTTCCCCTCCCGCAACGCCTGCTCTCGCGCCGCGTGGTAGTTGCGCGTGATGACGTAGGGGTAGTTGTGTTCCTTCAAGTCGTCGTCCGAAACAACGGGATCGGGCTCTGGAACACCGCCCGAATCGAGTTTGCGGAAGAGGGGCCTTTTCGCGCCGTCAACAAGCACCTCGTCGGCGATGGAAAGGTAGGTGAGTTCATGTGGGGAGATTTGCTCGGTCGAAGTCTCCTCTATCTCCTCGTCCTCGACGGTATACTTAACGGTGAATGTTCGCGTGAAGGAGATCTTATCCTTTCCCTCATCTGTAAAGTAGTTCGCGTGAAACACCTGAAGACCCGGCTTCCATCCGATGTCGGCGGAGGAGTTCGTCACCCAAATGCGGTTGAGCCGCATCGTCTCCGTGTCGTATTCGACCCCGTAGAGCACCCAGACGTGCCGCTCGTCGCCAAGCGCGACGATGACATCGCCCTTCGCGTCGATGAAATCTTTGAACGCCTCCTCCACCTTCGCCTTTTCAGAGAAAAGCCACCCGCGCTGATGAATGAGATAGGCATTGGAGGTGGCCGTCCCGTGCGGCACGTAGAAGCGGTAGATGGCGGCGTTCGTTTGATCTTGATAGACCAATTTCGGATAGGTGATGGCGAGCTGCGGCACGGAATTCGTGAAGACGAACTCAAGCCCCTTCCACACATAGTCGCCGTGGTCGCCGAAATAGGGGTTCTTGTCGAAGACGCGGTTCACCTCCTCGCTCGTCCCGATGGCAAGCGAGGAGACGTCGTATTTCGCGGCAAGGTTCTTCTTCCACCACGCGATCATGTCGGTCGCGCACGCCGCCCAACAGCCGTCATACCACTGCGCCGTGTTCTGCCA
>CAVEND010000084.1:0-5483 GCA_963616865.1 Faecalibacterium prausnitzii
TGCGACGTCGGCACGACCACGCAGACGTGGGCGAGGGACTTCGCGCCGCTCGGCAAGGCGCGGACGCGCTCGGCAAGACCGTCAAGCGTTTTCTGCAAAAGGGACTTCATGGCGTTTCCAACGGCCATTATATCGTAATTCCGCGAGACGTGTCAACGCGAAAGAGAGTCACGCGCCCTCCGCCCTCCGCACCAAGCACTTTCTCCCCGGCGATTTTGTGGTATAATGAACGGAAACGTTCAGCATCAAGAAAAGGGTCTACCATGTCAACGTCAAGACGCGATTTCTTCAAGAGCGCGGCCGCTTTCGCCGCGACCGTTCCATTCGCCCACCGCGCGTTCGCCCACGCCGCCAAGCCGCGCGCGCGCAACAACCCCATTTGGCTCATGACGAGCGCCTTCCCGCAGGACGACTTCGACGGCGTGGTCAAACGCGCCCTCGACCTCGGCGCACAGGGCCTGGAGCTGTGCGTCTTCGCCCGCGACACGAACCGCACGGATCACGTCGCCACGCACCTCGACTACGACCACTTCACCCCGGAGGCGGCGAAGCGCGTCGTCGACACGTGCAACCGCACGGGGCTGCGCGTCTCCGTCGGCGCGTATCAGAACCTCATCGGCGGCGAGGCGTCGTTCCAAGAGAAGAACCAAAACCACATCCTCAAGCTCATCCGCATCGCGGCGATGCTCGGCGGCGACGAGAACGACGTCGTCTGCGGCACGTTCGTCGGCTACGACCAGACGCTGGGGCGCGAGGATCACGGCTTCGAGAAGAACTTGGAGAAGTTCAAAAAAGTCTTCACGCCCATCCTGAAATACGCGAAGGATCTCGGCGTGACGGTCGCCGTCGAGAACTGCCCGATGGAGGGCTGGACGCGCGTCTCCTCGCCCGACTGCTACTGCAACCTCCCCGGCTGCCTCGCCGCGCGCAAGCTCATGTATGCCATCCTCGACGACGACTCGAACCTTCAGGAGACCTACGACCCGTCGCACGACGTCTGGCAGCACATCAACCCCTCGGACGTCATCCGGGCGATGGACTTCGCCAAGCTGCGCCGCGTCCACATCAAGGGCACGCGCAACTTCCTCCGCGACGAGGAGGCCGTCCACTGGGGGCGGCTCTACCCCATGCAGACGGTCGACGCGGACTTGGCGCGGAAGGCGGGCGTCCCGCTGCCCGCGAACGAGTGGGACCGCCTCAACTACGAGCCGCGCCTGCCCGGCTTCGGCGGCAGCGACTCGTGCGACTGGACGGAGTTCCTTGAGACGCTGATGGCCAAGGGCTACAGCCGCCCGTTCGTCATCGAGAACGAGGGGGTCAACTCCTCGCACACCGGCAACATGGGCGCGACGATGCAGGGCTTCAAGGCGACGATCCTCAACACGGCCCCCGTCGTGTGGCCGCTCGGCGCCGACGGCTACGCCTTCGACAAGTCCGCGCTCGCGCCGATGAAACTCCCCGCCGTCGGCGACTTGCCGCTCGTGACGATGGCGCAGCTGACGCGCTGATGGAATCGGCGTGCTGCCTCTGTCCGCGCCGCTGCGGGGCGCGGCGGTTCGGTGCGGACGGCGGGCGCGGCTTCTGCGGGGCCGGGGATAAGCCCCGCGTCTTCCGCTGGGGCCCCCACTTCGGCGAGGAGCCGCCCCTGACGGGGACGCGCGGGTCGGGCTGCGTCTTCTTCTCGCGCTGCACGATGAAGTGCCTCTACTGCCAGAATTCGCCGTGGAGCTGGAAGGGCGAGGGGGAGGACAAGAGCGTCGCGGAACTCGCCGACATCCTGCGCGGCCTCGCCGTCAAGGATCGGGTGGAGAACTGGAACCTCGTCTCGCCCACGCCCTACCTGCCGTTCATCCGCGAGGCGGCGGCGAGCCTCCGCCGGGAGGGCGTCCGCCTGCCGTTCGTTTGGAACTCCTCCGGCTACGAGCGCGTGGAGACGTTGGAGGACTACGAGGAACTCTGCGACTGGGCGCTCTTCGACTTGCGCTACTCGCGCAACGAGACGGCGCGTGTGGCGAGCGCGACCCCGGATTACGTCGAACGCGCCCGCGCCGCGCTCCGCTGGGCGTGGGGGCGCAAGAAGGTCATCTGCCGCATCCTCGTCCTGCCGGGCCACGCCGACGAGGCCATCGAGAGCCTCGCGTGGCTCGCGACGGAACTTTCCAACGAGGTGCCCGTCTCCATCATGAGCCAGTTCACGCCCGCCTACAAAGCGTTGGAGACGCCGCCCTTCGACCGCGTCGTCACGCGGGAGGAATACGAGTCCGTCACGGAGGCCGCCGCCGACTTCGGCTTCGAGCGCGGCTGGATCCAGGGCTTCGGCGCGGCCGACCCCAAACTCGCGCTCTTCGGCGAGAACATGGGCAAGGCGCATGGCGCGGTTTTTTGATATAATTTTCAGCACAAGGAGAGAAACGAATGCGTGTTTTAACGGGAATCCAGCCCTCGGGGACGCTTCACTGGGGCAACTACTTCGGCGCGATGAAGGCGATGAACGACCTTCAGGCGGCGAACGAGAACTTCATGTTCATCGCCAACTTCCACGCGATGACGACGGTGCGCGACGGGGCGACGCTGCGCGAGGCGACGCGCAACGTGGCGCTCGACTACCTCGCGTGCGGGCTGGACGTCGAGAAGACGGTCATGTATCGCCAGAGCGACGTCCCGGAGGTGCAGGAGCTCGCGTGGTATCTCTCGTGCCTGACGCCGATGGGGCTTTTGGAGCGCTGCCACTCCTACAAGGACAAACTCGCGCACGGCCTGGAGGCGACGCACGGGCTCTTCGCCTACCCCGTTCTGATGGCCGCCGACATCCTCATCATGAACGCGGATCTCGTCCCCGTCGGCAAGGATCAGAAGCAGCACTTGGAGGTGACGCGCGACCTCGCGCAGAAGTTCAACAACGCCTACGGCGAGATCTTCAAACTCCCGGAGCCGTGGATTCCGGAGAACGTCGCCACGATCCCCGGCACGGACGGGCAGAAGATGTCGAAGAGCTACCACAACACGATTGAGCTCTTCGACCCGTCCGTCAAGAAGAAGGTGATGGCGATCCAGACCGACTCCGCGCCGATGGAGGCCCCGAAGAACCCGGAGGGCAACGCCGTCTACGAGCTCTACAAACTCTTCGCGACCGAGGAGGAGGCCGCCGCGATGGCGTCGGCGTTCCGCCAGGGCGGCTACGGCTACGGCACGGCCAAGAAGGAGCTCCTGCGCGTCTACCACCGCCTCTTCGACCCCTTCCGCGCCCGGCGCGAGGAACTCGCGGCGAAGTCGGACATCTTGGAGGACATCTTCCAGACGGGGGCCCGCAAGGCGCGGGCGGCCGCCGCCGAGCAGATGGCGAAGGTTCGCGCCGCCGTCGGACTGTAGGGCGCGATGGCCGAGGCCGCCGAGACCGTCGAGGGAACCGTCAAGAGCGTCGTCTTCCACAGCGACGAGAGCGGCTACACGGTTCTGCGCGTCGAGATCCCCTCCGAGTTCGAGCTCGCCCGCGCCCCGGAGGTGACGGTCGTCGGCAAGACGCGCGCCGTTTGGGAGGGGGAGGACGTCAAGGCCGAGGGGCATTGGGTCACGGACAAGGTTCACGGCCGCCAGTTCAAGGCCGACACGCTCGCCTGCCAGGCCCCGCGCTCGCTCAAAGGCGTCGAGAAGTATCTCGCCTCCGGGCTGATCAAGGGCGTGGGCCCCGTCCTCGCCAAGCGCATCGTCGAGACGTTCGGCGAGGAGACGATGCACGTCCTCCAGCACCAGATCGCCCGCCTCCGCGAAGTGCCGAAGCTGGGGGCCTCGAAGATCGCCCAGATCCGCGCAAGCTGGGAGCGCAACGAGACGATGCGCGAGAACCTCATCTTCGGCCAGACCTACGGCATCTCGATCACGAAGATGACGAAGATCGTCCGCCGCTACGGGCCGGACGCGGTGGCCATCATCAAGGCGGATCCCTACCGGCTCTGCCGCGACATCTGGGGCATCGGCTTCGCGACCGCCGACCGCATCGCGCTGTCGGTCGGCATCCCCAAGGATTCGCCGCTCCGCGCGCGGGCGGTGCTCTCCCACGCGCTTATCACGCAATCGGACGAGGGCGGGCATTGCTGGACGCTGGAGAACGACCTCCTCCTCCACGCGCACGAACTCACGTCCGTCCCCGTGGAGATCCTCTCCGAGGCGTTGGCATCGGAGATCGCCGAAGGGCGCATCGTCGCCGAGGGCGAGCCGCCCTTGCCGCGCCGGCTCTTCCTGCGGCCGCTCTACCACGCCGAGCGCGACATCGCCTGCCGCGTCCGGGCGATCCTGCGCGAGGGTCGCCCCCTCTCCGCGACGGACATCGACGCGGCCATCGCGGACTGGCAATCGCGTCAGGCGTTCCGCCTTGGCGCGGGTCAGGAAGCCGCGCTCGCCGCCTCGCTCGCGGCGAAATTCTCGGTGATCACGGGCGGCCCCGGCGTCGGCAAGACGACGATGATCCGCGCACTCGTCGAGATTTTCCAAAAGCGGTTCAAGCGTCGCGTCGTCCTCGCCGCGCCCACCGGGCGGGCGGCGAAGCGCATGGCCGAGGCCGTCGGGGTCGAGGCGCAGACGATCCACCGGCTCCTCAAATGGAACCCCGCGCTCAACAAGTTCACGTTCCACGAGGGGAATCCGTTGGAGGGGGACGTGTTCATCTTCGACGAGACCTCGATGATCGACGTCCGCCTCGCGAGCGACCTCCTGCGGGCGATCCCCAACGCGGCGCGTGTCGTCTGGGTGGGCGACACCGACCAGCTTCCCTCCGTGGGCCCCGGCGCCGTCCTTGGGGATCTCATCCGCTCCGGGGCGGTGCCCGCGACGCGCTTGGACGTCATCTTCCGCCAGGACACGGCGGGGCTGATCGTCAAGAACGCGCACCACGTCAACGCGGGCGAGCCGTTGGAGGTGCGGTCGGGCGAGACGGATTTCTACTTCGTGCGGTGCGAAGACCCGGAGCTCTGCGTCCAGCGCGTCATCGACTTCATGACGACGCGCATCCCTCGGAAGTTCCACCTCGACCCGCTTCGGGACGTGCAGGTGCTCTCCCCCATGCGCCGCCAGCGGCTTGGGGCGGACGCGCTCAACGAATCTCTCCAAAAGGCGCTCAACCCGACGGGCGAGACCGTCACGCGGGGCGGCGTCGCCTTCCGGGCGGGCGACCGCGTCATGCAGCTGCGCAACAACTACGACAAGGACGTCTTCAACGGCGACATCGGCTTCGTGCAGGAGGTTCACGCGGACGAGCGGTCGCTTGTCGTCTCGTTCGACGGCCGCCCCGTCCTCTACGAATCGGGCGACCTCGACGAGCTCGTCCTCGCGTATGCGATGACCATCCACAAGTCGCAGGGCAGCGAATATCCCGCCGTCATCGTCCTCATCCACACGCAGCACTACGTCATGCTGGAGCGCAACCTCCTCTACACGGCGATCACACGCGGCAAAAAGCTGGTGTTGCTCATCGGCGTGCCGTATGCGGT